>JAGNTC010000018.1 GCA_017987725.1 Flavobacterium sp. | reverse complement strand
CGGTATGATTGCTTTGGATAGCAATGGCAATTTATCGGGGGCCTGCACCACGAGTGGAATGGCTTATAAAATGCATGGACGATTGGGCGATTCGCCTATTATTGGCGCCGGACTATATGTCGACAACGAAATTGGTGCTGCTACGGCTACGGGTCATGGTGAAGAGGTGATCCGCATTGCGGGTTGTCATTTGGTAGTTGAACTCATGCGGCAAGGCAAAACTCCCCAGCAAGCATGTGAAGAAGCTGTGCAGCGTATTGTAAAATTGACGCAAAATCGAGGTAAAAATCTAAAGGACATACAAGTGGGTTTTATTGCCTTAGACAAACAAGGCAATCACGGGGCCTATTGCATTCAAGGTGGATTTAACTATGCGGTGCGCGATGCTTCAGGACCAAAATTGATTGACGCTCCCTTTTATTTGAAATAATGGCCCAAGTAGAAATTGCTTGTTTTTCTCTGGCATCAGCCGTCATAGCCCAGCAAAGTGGTGCCCACCGCATCGAGCTTTGTGCCGACAGATCAGCAGGAGGAATCACGCCCGATATTTCTGTATTTACCCAAGTTAAAGCCCTAGTAGAAATTCCAATTTATGTGATGATTCGTCCAAGAGGCGGCGATTTTGTGTATACTGCTACCGAATTTGAATCCATGAAACAACAACTCTTGCAATTTAAACAAGCGGGTGTATCTGGATTTGTGTTTGGTTGTTTGCAAGAAAACGGCTCAATTCATGAAGCACAAAACAAGGAATTGGTGCAATTGGCGCATCCCTTGCCTTGTACGTTTCATCGCGCCTTTGATGGGCTTCAATACAAACAACAAGCACTTCAAACGGTAATTGATTGTGGGTTTCAAAACATATTAACGGCTGGTCACGCAGGCAATGCGACAGAAGGTCTTGCTAGTTTGCAACAACTCCATCATTGGGCCAATGGTAAAATTACAATCATTGCTGGCGGAGGAATTCGCTCGACTGTTTTGCCTGAAATTAGTGCTCAAACAAAAGTAAGTTGGGTGCATTCGGCGGCAATTACTTGCGGTGAAGAGGCCGATCCTCTCGAAATCAAAGCCCTACTCGATTCCATAAAATCATAAAAAAAGCTACTATAAAGTAGCTTTTGGTATTAAAATAAGCCGTTGAGTTCGGCGTCAATTCGGTTGATGATGGTGCCCAGGTCTTCGGGTTTGTTTACAAAATCGATGTCATCTACATCGATAATAAGTAATTTTCCTTTGTCGTAATTGGTGATCCAAGCTTCGTAGCGTTCGTTGAGTCGACTCAAGTATTCGATCGAAATGGAGTTTTCATACTCGCGACCGCGTTGGTGGATCTGACTCACCAAATTGGGAATAGAACTGCGCAAATAAATGAGCATGTCGGGCGGCGCCACCAAGCTTTCCATCAATTCAAATAAAGACGAATAATTCTGAAAATCACGGTTGGTCATCAGTCCCATGGCATGCAAATTGGGCGCAAAAATATGGGCGTCTTCGTAGATGGTTCGGTCTTGAATTATCTTTTTGCCACTTTCACGTATTTGCAACACTTGACGAAAACGGGAGTTCAAGAAATAGATTTGCAAATTAAACGACCAGCGCTCCATTTGGTGATAAAAATCATCCAAGTAAGGGTTGTCCACAACGTCTTCAAAGTGGGGTTCCCATTTAAAGTGTTTGGCTAACAATCGGGTGAGCGATGTCTTTCCTGCTCCAATATTTCCGGCTACAGCTATGTGCATATTAGGGTGCTATAATTTTGTAATTGCTAATTTCTAGGTTGGTAAAAATAGACAAAATTTGGTCTTTAAAACGAAAGTTTGAACAGCTTTTTTTATCAATCGCTAGGGGTGTTTTGGATTCATCCAGACGAGAATAATAGAATAATTCTTGGTTCACACAATACAATAAGCCCTGCGTCCGATCGATTTGAATGCGATCAAAATCGGGTGCGCTACCCAACAACGTTATTTTACCATAAATGGAACAGCTGTACCAGTTGTGGGCCTGGTCGATCCATTGAAACGCGTTAAAGTCTGATTGGAAATACGCCATCGATTCGGTAAATGGAGTTGAAACAACTTTGTATTCCTTGTTTTTTAAATTCAATAAGCCCAATTGATTGGTTAAGCTATTGTAAATCCATAACCTATTTCCCTCAGCCAAGCCAATTGCCGAAGCATTGATGGGCGTGTTTAAATCTGAAAAACTAATTTTTTCAAGCTCATTCAGTTGATTGTCCAACAAGACTACCGTATTAAACTGCTCGTAAAACAAGACGATTTTGAGTGGATTGGTCATAATGACGTGGCTAATTGCCCCCAAGGCAGGATTTTTATATTCCCATATTTGCTTGTCCAGTTCTTTGGTGAACGTTTGGTTTTTCCCGCTATAGATGGCGCCGTAGGAATCCCGTCCAAAAAATGTGTCCGCAATACAGCGCTGTGTGCTTAGCGGTGAAATTTGTACAGGCAGGTCTTGGGCATGACTTTGCCAAAACAAAAGTGCAAGTAAAATGAGGCTAATTTTTTTCATGTAGCTAATGTAAAAACTTATGCGTACATCTACGCCATGGGTTTGATTAAATCTTTTAACAAAATAGGTTTCGCACATTGCATTTGATTTTACATCTTTGCCAATCAAAATCTATAACCATGTACAAATACATCTTAATAATAAGTGTCTATCTATTGGGTTTTTCGTCTGGAATTGCTCAAGATTTCCAGGGTTTGGCGGTGTACGAATCCAAAACCAGTACCTCCGATTTTAAGGCGCGAATGGACGGCAATAAGGACATGACTCCCGACATGCGAAAAATGATTGAAGACCGTATGAAAAGTATGTTTGAAAAAACCTTTCAATTGTATTTTGGCAAAACAAGTTCCATTTATAAAGAAGAAGAAAAACTCGAAGCGCCAGGACAAAGTACGGGTTTTCGAATGATGTCAAACATGATGGGAACGGGGGGAACGTTCTACAAAAATACCAAAGACAAAACCTATGCAGTCGATAAAGAGTTCATGGGAAAAGAGTTTTTGATTCAGGATTCCTTGCCCAAATTAGCTTGGAAGTTGGAGAACGAAACCAAGCAAATCGGGGGCTACAATTGCTTTAAAGCGACGGCTGTGCGCGAAGCCAGTAAAACGGATTTTCGAAATTTCCGCATGAAAAAAAAGGAAGCCGATCAAAAGGAGGAAGTGGGAAAAACCAATTTGATGGACGAGCTCGATTTGCCCAAAGAAATCACCATCACAGCTTGGTATACGCCTGAGATTCCCATTTCTCAAGGTCCAGAAAACTACTGGGGATTGCCGGGTTTGATTTTGGAAGTGAATGACGGAAAAACCACCATCTTGTGCTCGAAAGTGGTGCTTAATCTCAAAGATCAAGTCGACATTAAAGCGCCAACCAAAGGCGAAGTAATTGCTCAAAAAAAATACGACGAAACGGTGGTCAAAAAAATGGAAGAGTTTCGTGCCATGGGCGGCGGTCGCAACGGCGGAATGCAAATTAGAATGGGCAATTAATGCAAGCCTTGAAAAAAATAGCTTGGCTTGTTTTGTTTTTATTTTCACTGCAAGGTATTGCTCAAACCGTGAGCATCGAAGGTGTTGTGTATGATTCGCAACAGAATCCGCTGGAAATGGCCAACATCATGGCACTTCGTTCAAGTAGTAAAGACATGGACGGCTATGCCATCACCAACGAGAAAGGAAAATTTAAATTCCAAGTAAAAGCCAATACGGCCTATGTGCTCAAAGTGAGTTATTTGGGCATGCAATCCAAAGAAATTTCCCTCACGACGGGAAGCACCAACCTTACCCAAACCATCAGTTTGGATGCCGAAGGAATCGAATTAAAAGGCGTTGAAATTGTGCGTGAAATGCCGGTTTCAATCAAAGGAGATACCATTGTGTACAACGCAGATTCGTTTAAATCAGGCACCGAACGCAAACTGGAAGACGTCTTGAAAAAGCTGCCAGGTGTGGAGGTGAATGCCAATGGCGAAGTAGAAGTAGAGGGTAAAAAGGTCTCTAAATTGATGGTAGAAGGCAAAGATTTTTTTGATGGCGACACCAAGTTGGGCGTTAAAAATATTCCGGCCGATGCCATTGATAAAATACAAGTGCTACGAAATTACAACGAAATCAGTGCGTTGAAAGGAGTAGAAAACAACTCCGAAGACGTGGCCATGAACATCAAACTCAAAAAAGGCAAAACCAATTTTTGGTTTGGAGACACCCAGGTTGGCGTAGGTGTGGCGCACGAGGACAGCCGATTTATCATCAATCCCAAGCTGTTTTATTACAGTCCCAAATACAGCATCAACTTGCTGGCCAATTTCAATAATTTGGGCGAATTGCCATTCACGGCCCAGGACTACTTTAAGTTTACGGGCGGGTTTAAAAATTTGATGAAAAAAGGCGGGACCAATTTTAACGTCTCTTCCAATGATTTGGGTATTTCACTCCTGCAAAACAACCGGGCTAAGTCCATTGAAACCCAATTTGGCGCCACCAATTTTTCCTATTCACTCACTAAATCTTGGAATATAAGTGGGTTTGTAATTGGTTCGTCTACCCTTACTGATCTAGAAACCCAAACGCAGCTTAACCGGATTGACGATGCCGCTACGCAGCAAGCCACACTTCAAGAAACCCGTGAGGCTACCCATCAAAAGAGTAATTTGGGTCTCTTTAAATTGAGCTCGAGTTATAAGCCTTCTTCAAAATTTCAATTTGATTATGATGCCTTGCTTAAAATGTCAAATCAAACCGAATTCACCGATTTGAATTCAGAAACGACCACGCCTTTTTTTATTGAAAATCAGCAAATTAGTACAAATAAAAAGCAGGATCCACTTTCATTGCAGCAAAATGCCAATTGGTACTTTACACCCAATGACAAAAATGTATTTGCCGCTGAAATACAGCAGTTATACCAAGATGAAAATCCGTTTTACGGCACCAATTTGGGGCTAAATCCGTTTCCAGACTCGTTGATACCAGAAAGTTTTTCGCCCAATTTAGGCATAGTCGATGAGGCATCCGGGCGCTATGATTTGAATCAAAATCGGTTTGTGAAAACCAACAAAACCGATGCCAAGTTTGATTACTATTACAGCCTCACTCCTAAAACAAATGTAAACATCACCCTGGGGTATTTGTTTTGCCAGCAGCAGTTTAATTCCAATTTATTTCAACGCCTAGACAATGGCAGTACCAATGGATTGAATGACAATTCTAAAAACCGGGTTCGCTACCAGTTTCAAGACGCCTATGCGGGAGTGCATTTTAAATGGCTGGTGGGTAAGTTAACCGTTAATCCAGGTTTTTCTTTGCACCAATACCACACTCAGGACGTTCAACAAGGGCAGCGATTCACCACTTCATTCACCCGTATTTTGCCTGATGTGTATGCGCTGTATCAGCTCAAAAAGTCAGAAACGCTTACCTACAATTATTCGGTTACCACTGACTTTACGGATGTGAAAAATTTAGCTGAGGGCTATGTAATGTCTAATTATAACAGTCTTTTTCGCGGCAGCAAGTACCTTGAAAATGCCTTGATGCAAAACCATTCCCTACGGTATTTTAGGTACAACATGTTTAATTTCACCAACATTTTTGGGTTTGTCAACTACAGCCGAAAAGTAAATGCCATTAAAACGCAAGCCTTGTTCACTGGGATGAATCAATTTGCTACGCCCTATAATTCAAATTTTCCCGACGAAACCCTCAGTGGTATGTTTAATTATGGACGTTCTTTTGGTCGCTACAAAGCCAGTGTAAATGCCTCGGTCAATTGGTCAAAATTTTATAACATCCGTTTGCAGTCAATAGTAAACACAACACTAACGCCTTTGGTAACTGAGTCTTTTACGCAAAGTTACACGAGTAAGTTGGGCACCAATTTCAAGGAAGCCCCAAATGTTGAGTTGGGCTATATGTTGACCGTAAACGATTACCAAAGCGCTACGTTTTATACCGAAAAACCGTTTCTGCGATTGGATTATTACTTTTGGGATGCCTTCTCGGTGGTGTCGGAATACGAATATTCTCATTACTTCAATGCCGATAAAACGATATCAAATTCCTACGATTTTTTAACGCTTAAAGTGCAATATCAACAAAAAGACAAGCCCTGGGAATTTGAATTGTCGGGCACGAACTTGTTAAATACCACTTCGCTCAACGACGACAGTTTTACCCAGTTTCAAACGCGGACCTCCCAATACCAGGTTCAGCCACGTTATGTGGTGTTGAGTGTTAAATATCACTTGTAAAAAAACGCCCGATACACAATTGCATCGGGCGTTTCAATATCAAATACATTTGGATTATAAACCAAATGCTGCTTTTACATCATCTACGCGGTTAAGTTGTTCCCAAGTAAATAATTCTACGGTAACTGTTTTTTGTAAGCCACCTGGCGCTTTAAACGTTTTGGTTACGGTTTGGTGTTGGCGACCCATATGGCCATAGGCTGCTGTTTCGCTGTATATTGGGTTTCTCAATTTTAAACTTTGCTCAATATAATAAGGACGAAGATCAAATAGGCTTTCTACTTTTTTGCCAATTTCGCCATCGGTTAAGTTCACTTTTGCAGTTCCATACGTATTTACGTTGATTGAAGTGGGTTTGGCCACGCCAATGGCATAGGACACTTGCACTAAAACTTCGTCACACAAACCTGCTGCTACCAAATTTTTGGCAATGTGTCGTGTAGCATAAGCAGCCGAACGGTCCACTTTTGATGGGTCCTTCCCAGAGAATGCACCGCCACCGTGGGCTCCTTTTCCGCCGTAGGTGTCCACAATAATTTTACGTCCTGTTAATCCAGTATCACCATGAGGTCCGCCAATTACAAATTTCCCAGTTGGGTTAATGTGGTAGGTAATGTGGTCATTGAAAAGTTTGGCATATTGCGGGTATTTGGCTTTTACACGTGGAATCAATATGGTAGTTAAATCGTGGTATATTTTTTCCAACATTTTGGCTTCTTCATCAAAGTCGTCGTGTTGAGTCGAAATTACAATCGCATCTATGCGGATCGGTTTGTTCTCGTCAGAGTATTCTAAAGTAACTTGTGACTTGGCATCTGGACGCAAATACGTAATTTCTTTGTTTTCACGACGGATAGCCGCCAATTCAATGAGAATGGCATGCGACAAATCAAGCGCTAAGGGCATGTAATTATCGGTTTCATTGGTCGCGTAACCAAACATCATACCTTGGTCACCAGCTCCTTGGTCTTCGGGATTGCTGCGTTCAACACCTTGGTTGATGTCACTTGATTGCTCATGAATGGCTGATAAAACACCACATGAATTTGCCTCAAACATGTACTCACTTTTGGTGTACCCAATTTTCTTGATCACGTCGCGCGCAATTTGTTGTACGTCTAAGTAGGTATCGGATTTTACTTCGCCAGCCAAAATCACTTGTCCTGTAGTTACCAAGGTTTCACAAGCTACTTTTGAGCTGGGATCAAAAGCCAAAAAGTTGTCAATTAATGCATCTGAAATCTGATCGGCTACCTTGTCTGGGTGTCCTTCACTAACCGATTCAGAAGTAAATAAATAAGCCATTGTACTGTATTTTAAGTTAAAAAAAACACAATCGTCGGAGAGAAAAAAAGCTAAAGGGAAAGTCCTGCTTTAGCATTTTTTTACGAGGTTGCAATCAGATCAAATTTCTCCTCAAATTGATGGGCACAAATTTAAAACAAATTAGTTTATTTCCCTATTAACTTTAATTTTTTTTTATATTTGCGTAACAATTTTTAAAAAAACAAATATGATGAAAAAATTACTTTATGTATTATTGGTAGTGCCTTTCGCAGCATTTGCACAAAACCAATACAGCTACGGATTTAATGGTACTACTGCCGATTTGACAACTGCCGGATGGGAGCGTACCAACCAAAGTACTTCTGCTTCTGCTACTTTGTGGACAGTTGCTTCTTACACACCAGTAACCGTGAGTGCTACTGTACAAGCGTTGCCATTTAGCAACCAAGCCTATACTGCTGGACAAACTTGTCCAGTACCAGTAGGACAAGCAGGAGGAAACAACTCTTTTGCTTTAGTAAATTTTACCAGTACGTCTAGCCAGTTACAAACAGGAGCTACCATCAGCAACTGGTTAATTTCACCAACTGTGACTGTTCAAGATGGTGATGTGGTTACTTTTTACAGCCGTTTAGGTAAATTTTCTGCTACAAATACGGCTTCTTATCCAGACAACTTGCAATTGCGTATGAGCACAAATGGAGCTTTTACAGCTAATCCTGCAGGTGGGCCTGATGCAGTGGGTGATTTCTCTGAGGTTTTGGTTGACATCAATCCAAACTTAAGTTTAACGGTTTACCCAACAAACTGGACGATGTATTCATACACAATCAATGGATTAGATACACCAACTGAGTGTAAATTTGCTTTCAGATATTTTGTAACTGACGGTGGACCACAAGGGAACAACTCTGACATCATTGGTCTTGATTCATTTTCAGTTGATCGTCCTTTAGCTACTAATGATTTCTTTAAAGGAAACTTTTCAGTTTATCCAAATCCAGCTACTACAGTGTTGAATATTGCTAACAGAAACAACTTAGAAATTACTTCTGCTCAAATCACTGACGTAAACGGACGTGTGGTTAGCCAAGTAAATGGTACTGTTGCACAAATCAACATTGCTGACCTAACTGCTGGAGTTTATTTCTTAAAAGTAACTTCTGCTCAAGGAGTTGGAACTACTCGTGTAGTGAAAAACTAAGTTGAGTCTATCCTTATTACAAAAGCCTGTTCAGCAATGGACAGGCTTTTTTGTTTTTTCTCCCGAAAACGATATCGTATTTTTTAGGTAGTCGCGCTTGTAAATCTAAAATAGATACCCTTACTTTGCGCTGTTCATATTCGTATTGATTGTTATCACGAAAGCTGGAGGGAATAGACCCGTTGAAAGCTTAGCAACCCTTTGCCAAAAGAAGGTGCTACATTCTATCCGCTACGGCGGAGCAGATAACCCCGAGAATATCTTTCTCCTTTTTCTGATAACTTTTTAATGCCTACTGAGCTTGTTTAACAAACCAAATACGCATTATGTTAGCTATACAAGAAGCCATCAAACAACGCATTCTCATACTCGACGGAGCTATGGGCACGCTGTTGCAACGCAATAATTTTTCGGAAGAAGATTTTCGAGGAAGTCGATTCAAGGATTTTCCGCATCCACTCAAAGGCAACAACGATTTGTTGTCGATTACCCAACCCGAAGCTGTAAAAAAAGTGCACCGCTTGTATTTTGAAGCCGGTGCCGATATTGTTGAGACCAACACGTTTTCGTCTACCACCATAGGTATGGCCGATTACCATTTGGAAGACTTGGTCTACGAATTAAATTACCAATCGGCCAAAATCGCCCGCGAAGTAGCCAATGAATTTACCGACAAACCACGTTATGTGGCCGGTTCTATTGGGCCTACCAACCGTACCGCTTCGATGTCGCCCGATGTAAATGATCCGGGTTTTCGAGCCGTCACCTTTGATGAATTGCGCATTGCCTACACACAACAAGTAGAAGCCCTCATAGACGGCGGTTGTGATGTGTTATTGGTTGAAACTATCTTTGATACACTCAATGCAAAAGCGGCTTTGTTTGCTATCGAGGAAGTAAAAGAAGCCCGCAAGTTAGACATTCCCGTTATGGTGTCGGGAACCATTACCGATGCCTCTGGCAGAACCTTGTCGGGTCAAACCGTGGAAGCTTTTTTGATTTCGATTTCACACATTCCCTTATTGAGTATTGGGTTCAATTGCGCCTTGGGTGCCGATCAACTGAAACCCTATTTGTCGCGATTGGCCATGAATACCCAATTGAATATTTCGGCACATCCCAATGCAGGTTTGCCCAATGCCTTTGGTCAATACGACCAAACGCCTGACGAAATGCAAGCGTTGATCAAGTCCTATTTGCAAGATAATTTAATCAATATCATAGGCGGTTGTTGTGGGACGACTCCGGAGCATATCAAAGCCATTGCCGAAGTGGCGAAGGAGTTTAAACCGAGAGGTTTGGTTAACGGTTAATAGTTGTCGGTTATCGGTTATCGGTTATCGGTTATCGGTTATCGGTTAAAAAAAGGATAATAAAATTATGAATAAAACATACGCTAAACACCCTAATGAGAAACAAGTTGAAGTTGTTCTGTGGGTTTGTTCACAGCGAAAAGCTTGTGAAAAGTATGTGTTAATTAATACCATAAAGCACAATGAGTTCAACTAGTTTACCGACAACGGATAACGGACAACGGACAACGAAATATTTAAAACTTTCCGGTTTGGAACCGCTCGTCGTGACGCCCGAAAGTAATTTCATCAATGTGGGTGAACGCACCAATGTGACCGGTTCGCGCAAGTTTTTGCGATTAATCAAAGAAGAAAATTACGAGGCTGCACTTGATATTGCCCGTGCCCAAGTAGAAGGTGGCGCGCAAATTATTGACGTCAACATGGACGAAGGCATGCTCGATGGCGTATTTGCCATGACCAAATTTCTCAATTTAATTGCTGCCGAGCCCGATATCTCTCGAGTGCCCGTCATGATTGACAGTTCCAAATGGGAAATCATCGAAGCGGGATTAAAAGTAATACAAGGGAAGGGAGTGGTCAATTCGATATCCTTAAAAGAAGGCGAAGCCGTTTTTGTACAACATGCCAAACTGATCAAGCGTTACGGTGCCGCAGTTATTGTGATGGCTTTTGACGAAAAGGGCCAGGCCGATACCTACGAACGCCGCATCGAAATTTGCAAACGCAGTTATGATATCTTGGTAAATGAAGTACATTTTCCGGCGGAGGACATCATTTTTGACCCCAATATTTTCCCGGTGGCCACCGGCATGGACGAGCATAAACTGAACGCGTTAGATTTTTTTAAGGCCACCCAGTGGATCCGCCAAAATTTGCCTTATGCCGGCGTATCGGGTGGCGTGAGTAACGTGTCTTTTTCTTTTCGCGGGAATGACAAAGTACGCGAAGCCATGCATTCGGCTTTTTTATACCACGCCATTCAACACGGCATGACCATGGGCATTGTAAACCCCGAAATGTTGGAAATATATGATCAGATAGATCCTCTATTATTAGAACATGTTGAAGACGTTTTACTCAATCGACGCGACGATGCCACCGAACGCTTATTGGATTTAGCCGAAAGTTTTAAAGGAATTGCTTCAGGTACAGGTGGAGAGAAAGAAATACAAGAATGGCGAAACGGTTCGGTACAAGAACGGCTCACACATTCCTTAGTGAAAGGCATTGACGAATTCATCGAACATGACGTCGAGGAAGCCCGAGTACAAGCAGCCAAAGCCATCGAGGTAATCGAAATCAATTTGATGGCCGGCATGAACGTGGTAGGGGATTTGTTTGGCAGTGGTAAAATGTTCTTGCCCCAAGTAGTCAAATCGGCGCGGGTGATGAAAAAAGCAGTGGCGTATTTATTGCCCTACATCGAAGCACAAAAAGAAGGCAAATCGTCATCGGCTGGAAAAGTGCTGATGGCCACCGTAAAAGGCGACGTGCACGACATCGGTAAAAACATCGTATCTGTAGTATTGGCCTGTAATAATTTTGAAATTATCGATTTGGGTGTGATGGTGCCGCCCGAAAAAATCATCGAAACCGCCCAACGCGAGCAAGTTGATATCATTGGCCTGAGCGGATTGATTACGCCTTCCTTAGACGAAATGGTGTATTTGGCCAAAGAAATGGAAAAATTAAACATCCGTATTCCCATCATGATTGGTGGCGCAACTACTTCGCGTGCCCATACCGCTGTAAAAATTGCCACCGAATATTCGGCCACGGTGGTGCATGTAAACGATGCTTCACGCGCGGTTACCGTAGCCAGTAATTTGTTGCAATCCGAAACCAAAGACAGTTATACCTCGTCCATTCGTTCCGAATACGATCAGTTGCGCGAAGGCTATTTGAGTCGTAGTCGCGATAAAAATTTCTTGTCTATTGAAGAAGCCCGAAAAAATAAGTTGCAACTGGATTGGGACACTTTTACGCCTGTGAAACCCCAATTTATTGGCAGTAAAACTGTTGAAGTTGAATTGTCTCAATTGGTTGATTTTATCGATTGGACACCTTTTTTTCAGTCCTGGGAATTGTTTGGCAAATATCCGGCTATCCTAACCGATGAAGTAGTAGGTGAACAAGCCACTGCATTATTTGCCGATGCCCAAAACATGCTGCACCAAATAGTGACCGAAAAATGGTTTACCGCCAAAGGCATACTGGGTATTTTTCCAGCCAATACGATCAATGATGACGACATTGAATTGCAACCGACAACCGATAACGGACAACGGACAATCTTCTTAACCCTCCGTCAACAATCCCAAAAAACCGCTGGCGCACCCAACATTGCCTTGGCCGATTTTATTGCGCCCAAAGACAGTGGCAAACAAGATTACATCGGCTGTTTTTGTGTCACCACCGGATTTGGAGTCGATGAAAAAGCATCCGAATTTGAAAAGCAATTGGACGATTACAACGCGATTTTAGTGAAAGCGCTGGCGGATCGTTTAGCTGAAGCCTTTGCCGAATACTTGCATTTACAAGTCCGTACAGAAATATGGGGCTATGCGTCAAACGAAAGTTTAACCAATTTGGAGTTGATAAAAGAAGAATACAAAGGCATACGTCCCGCGCCAGGTTATCCAGCCTGTCCCGATCATTTGGAAAAACCAACCATTTGGAAACTCTTGCAAGTAGAAGAAAACATTGGTGTAACATTAACCGAAAGCATGGCCATGTGGCCGGCCTCATCGGTTTCGGGCTATTATTTTGCGCATCCCGAAAGCAAGTATTTTGGCTTGGGTAAAATAAAATCCGATCAGGTGGTGGACTACGCCAAACGAAGAAGCATCAGTACCGAAGAAGCCACAAAATGGCTTGCGCCTAACATAGCAGATTAAAAATTAGAAGGTTAAAAGTGCTTAGAATTAAACGGACAACAAACAACCGACAACTGACAACATAAAAAATGAAAGTAACCCAACACATCGAAAACGCCAACGGAAAGCCTTTGTTTTCCTTCGAGATTTTGCCGCCATTGAAAGGTCAAAATATTCAATCCATTTTTGACAGTATTGATCCGCTAATGGAATTCAATCCGCCTTTTATTGACGTGACCTACCACCGCGAAGAATACGAGTTCAAGGAATTGCCTAGTGGCTTGTTGCAAAAAAAAGTAGTGAAAAAACGTCCCGGAACAGTTGGGATTTGCGCGGGTATTCAAAACAAATACAATGTGGATGCCATTCCGCATATTTTGTGTGGCGGGTTTACCAAAGAAGACACCGAAAATTTATTAATTGATCTGGATTTCTTGGGCATAGATAATGTAGTGGCTTTGCGCGGCGATGCGCTGAAAAACGAAATTTATTTTAAAGCCGAAAAAGACGGCAATGAATACGCCAGCGAATTGGTGACGCAAATTTGCAACTTGAACAAGGGAATTTACTTGGACGAGGATTTAAAAAATTCGGCACAAACTAATTTTTGTATTGGCGTTGCAGGCTATCCAGAAAAACACATGGAAGCCCCAAGTTTTGATAGCGATATCCACTTCTTGAAACAAAAAATACACAACGGCGCCGATTACATTGTCACGCAAATGTTTTTTGACAATAAAAAATTCTTTGATTTTGTAGCCAAATGCCGTCAAGAAGGCATTACGGTGCCCATAATTCCGGGTTTAAAACCTTTGGCCACCAAAAAGCAATTGAACCAAATACCCTTGCGATTCAGTATTGATTTGCCTGATGAACTCATCATGGAAGTGGTGAAAGCCAAAGACAACGATGCCGTAAGGCAAATTGGGATTGAATGGTGCACCGCACAAAGCAAGGAATTGTTGGCAGCCGGAATACCAGTCTTGCATTATTACTCTATGGGGAAGGCCGATAATATCAAACAAATTGCCCAAGCGCTGTTTTAAAAAATAGAATATATTTGCGCCAAATCGATTTCATGAAATCCGTTTGTGTCAGTTTTTTTTGTTTGTTGTGTTCAGTGGGTTGGACCCAAAAACAGCCCAGACCATTTGCCATAGAAGCTGCGGTACTTCGGGGCAATGTGTTGCTGCATTCGCCTTATATGGTGCAGTTTATTACAGGACATCCCGACGGTTTTATGTTGAGTTACGCTCACAAATCAACCGGAAAACACGAATGGGAAAAAGCCTATAATTACCCAGATTATGGCATTTATTTTGTGTACCAAGATTTCAAGAACCCAATATTAGGGTACAGTTCAGCGGCAGGGGGTTTCTATAAATTTTATTTTGCCAACCGGCATCTAAGTTTGAAAATTGCCCAAGGCTTGGCCATGACTACCAATCCTTATGATCGGGTAACCAACAGTAAGAACCGGGCGTTTGGATCTCGGTTTATGGGTAATACCGATTTTGTTATTGGCTACACCCGCGACCGTGTCATCGACAATTTGGGTGTTGATTTGGGCTTCTTTTTTTCGCATTATTCAAACGGACGATTCAAATCGCCCAACAGTGGAGTCAATACCTACGGCATTACACTTGGTGTGCACTATGACTTTAATCCCATAACATTGCCTGTGGCTAATGATTCAATCAAAACCACCTATTCCGAACCCTTGAAGTACACTGTTGTTTTGCGCAGCGGCCTCAACGAAAGCCCGAGTGTTGGGAGTGGACAAAAGCCATTTTACCATATAAGTGGATTTGTAGACAAACGAGTGAGTAGAAAAAGCGCCATTCAAGCGGGTGCCGAAGTGTTTTTTACCACCTCTAATCAAGAGTACATCCGCTACAAATCGATTGCTTTCCCTGAATTACAACTTGATCCAAACACCGATTACAAACGGGTAGGTGTATTTGCAGGCTACGAACTTTTTATCAACCGCTTGTCGCTCGAAGCCCAGTTGGGTTATTATGTCTATCAACCGTTCAAAATAGATATTCCCGTGTACGATCGTTTGGGTATAAAATATTATATCAGCAAAAATATATTTACAGGAGTAGGCGTGAAAACCCATGGATTCATGGCTGAAGCTACCGAATTTGCAATAGGTCTTAGATTATAATTGTATGAAAGCACTTTCTTATTTTGTATACGCATTTGCCCTGTTGTTCGTTGTTTCATGCGCTGGACTCGACGATTGTGTAAAATCTTCAGGCCCCATAGCCACTAAGTCCATTGATTTAGAAGGGCAAAATTTTTCAAAAATCATTGTCAACAGAGGCATTGCTTTGGTGGTGGCGCAGGGTTCAGAGTATAGCGTAACAGTAAAAGCCGGTCAAAATTTGGTTGACGATATACAAGTTAGTATAGAAAATCAAATGTTGACCTTAAAAGACAACACTTCGTGCAATTGGACGCGCGAATACGGGCAAACAACCGTCTATATTACGGCACCTGATCTTACACACATCCATTCCAAAACCGAACTCGAAATTACCTCAGTTGGTGTTTTGTCGTTTCCGCATTTGCGTTTGTATGCCATGGATATTTTGGATGGCTACAAGGGTGTGGGAAATGGCGATTTTAGATTAGAAGTAAATTGCCCCAACTTAACCATAGAAAACAATGATCTAGCCCGGTATTATATTCGTGGCTCAGTGCAAAATTTATGGGTAAATTTTTATGAATGGGGCGGTATTTTTTATGGCCAAGAGTTAGTAGCCAATACCATACAAGTATATCACCGTGGCTCCAACGATTTGTATCTACATCCGGTAGAATCCATTACGGGATCCATTTATAATTTGGGAAACATCTATTGCAGTCCTCGACCGCCCATAGTAAATGTGCAAGAATATTACCGCGGAAGGATTATTTTCAATTAGGTTTTACTTCTGCGTTAATTCGTGAAAAACCGTTTCTAAGTTTTTGTTTTTTAGATTGATTTGAAGGGTTTTGAGTCCGTTGGCTTGGGCAAAGTCAAAAACATCCGTGCGGACATCATTTTCTGAACTAAAAGTGAGTTCCCAACCATTTCCTCCTGTGTGCAACTTGGCAATTAAATGCGGGATAGTCTCCAGTAATTCGGCTGAAACCGCTTGGTCAAATTCAACTTCAATGAGTTGTTGTTTTTGAGCAGCTACTACGGCATCAATTTTCTTGTCGGCCACCAATTCGCCTTCGTTGATGATGATCACCCGATCGCAAAGAGCTTCTACTTCTTGCATGATGTGGGTAGATAACAAGACCGTTTTGTTTTTACCAACCGCCTTAATCACCGCCCGAATGTCAACCAATTGATTCGGGTCCAAACCGGTAGTAGGTTCATCCAAAATGAGTACTGCTGGATCGTGCAACAAGGCGCTGGCCAATCCCACACGTTGGCGATACCCTTTGGACAATTGTCCTATTTTTTTATGGGCTTCTTTTTGCAGTCCGGTGAGTTCAATCACTGCTGCAATTCGGCTTTTGTCTACTTTGTATACCTCGGCTTGGTAGGCCAAATATTCGCGCACATATAAATCCAAATACAAAGGGTTGTGTTCGGGTAAATACCCAATCGATTGTTGCACCTGCAGTTGTTGTGTAGATACATCAAACCCATTTACCAAAGCGGTGCCTTGATCGGCAGAGAGGTAGGTGGTTAGGATTTTCATCAAGGTCGATTTTCCGGCGCCGTTGGGGCCCAAAAAACCTACAATTTCTCCTTTTTTGATGCTAAACGAAAGGTCGTTTAAGGCTTTTTGCGTGCCATAATTTTTGGAGATGTGCTGAACTTCAATTGACATAACAAAGATTTGTCACAAAAGTAACCAATTGTGGGGTTTCAAAAATAAGCCCAACAGTTTTTTTCGCTTTGCAACAGTTAAAAATTTAGTTGCTGCAAATAGACCAGAGCGATGGGGGTTATATCGCAAAAAGGAATTATTTTTACGGCAGATTATACACTATGGATAGCAATTCAACTTGGGGAGATTGGGTACAGGAGTTGTCAAATGAACAACCCTTGCTCATTGCCGGACCTTGCAGCGCCGAAACCGAAGCGCAAGTCATGGCCACTGCTCATGGATTGCAAGCTACTCCTGCCCGAATTTTTAGAGCGGGAATTTGGAAACCAAGAACCCGTCCGGGAGGATTTGAAGGCTTAGGCGAAATTGGCCTGCCCTGGTTGCAACGCGTCAAAGCCGAAACGGGCCTGCTTACCGCTGTTGAGGTAGCCAATGCCACCCATGTAAAATTGGCTCTGGCTCATGATGTAGATGTATTGTGGATTGGCGCCCGAACTACCGTGAATCCTTTTGCGGTTCAAGAAATAGCCGATGTCCTTCAAAACACCGATAAAATTGTCTTGGTAAAAAACCCAGTCAATCCCGATTTGGCCTTGTGGATCGGCGCGATTGAACGCTTGGCCCAAGCCGGAATTAAAAAAATGGGCGCTGTGCACCGCGGATTTTCAACCTACGACAAATCACGATACCGCAACCTGCCCGAATGGCAAATTGCCATCGAGTTGCAACGCAAATTTCCCGAACTGCCCTTGTTTTGCGATCCGTCGCACATTGCAGGCAGACGCGATTTGTTACAAGAAGTGGCCCAACAAGCTCTCGACTTGAACTACCAAGGACTTATGATTGAAACGCATTGCACACCTGACGAAGCTTGGAGCGATGCTGCCCAGCAAATTACTCCCGAACGCCTGGTCGAATTATGGGCCGATTTGCGCATTCCCAAGAAAACCGATTCGGCTGAGGCCTACCAAGCGGCCTTGCGCAATTTGCGTTTGCACATTGATGCCTATGATGTGAAGCTGCTTGATATTTTGGGCAATCGCATGCAAATAGCGAGTGAGATTGGGGTTTTAAAAAAAGAAAACAACGTAGCCGTACTCCAACAAGACCGTTGGAATGCCTTGCTCGAAAAAATGATACAGGCTGGAAACGAAAAGGATTTAAGTCAGGAGTTTATCTTGCGCATTTTCAAGGCTATTCACCAAGAAAGTATACACCACCAAGAACAGGTAATTTATAACCCAGAATTGTAATGCAATTGGCTAAGATGACAGGAATTGTATACAAATCGACAGGAAGTTGGTACACGGTAAAAACCGAACAAGGCAATTTCTTGGAATGCCGCATGAAGGGAAAATTCCGTATGAAGGGCATAAAAAGCACCAACCCCATTGCGGTGGGCGATTGGGTAGATTATGAATTAGAAATCACTTCAGACACCACAACCGGCACGATTTACCACATACACGAACGCAAAAATTACATCGTCCGCAAGTCGGTGAATTTGTCCAAACAACTGCACATCATTGCGTCCAATATTGATCAAGTATTTTTATTGATCACCATTTCCAATCCACCCACGACCACCTCTTTTATTGATCGGTTTTTGACCACAGCCGAGGCCTATGGTATACCGGCTGTATTGGTATTTAATAAAATTGATACGCTCGACGATACGAACCTCGACGAGCAATTGTACTTGCAACACATTTACCAAGAAATTGGCTACACCTGTTTGCGGGTTTCCTCCACGCAACAAAAGGGTTTGGAACAATTAAAGGAATTAATGTTGGGGAAAGTGAGTATGTTTTCGGGGCATTCAGGCGTGGGTAAATCCACCTTGGTAAATGCCTTAGAACCGGGCTTGCATCTCAAAACCACCGAAATTTCCGAGCAAAGTCAACAAGGTCAGCATACCACCACCTTTGCCGAAATGTATGATCTGTCATTTGACGCCAAAATAATCGATACGCCAGGAATAAAAGGATTTGGTATGGTTGACATGCAGCCGTCCGAAATTGGCGGGTATTTTCCCGAATTCTTTCAACGCAAATCCCAGTGTAAATTCCACAACTGTTTGCACAAAGAAGAACCACATTGTGCCGTAAAAAATGCGCTCGAAAACGACGAAATCGCCTGGTCGCGTTACCGCTCGTATTTGCAAATTTTGGAAGGCGATGACGAACATTACCGCACCGATATTTACAACGACGATCGCACAGCCAGCGATGCCACCCGAAAATCCTAAGCCATGAAAGTAGTGATTCAACGCGTGCGTTCGGCCCAGGTGGCCATTGATGAAAAAGTGGTGGGGCAAATAGAAAAAGGGGTATTGGTTTTGGTGGGGTTTGAAGCCGCCGACACGCTAGAAGACATTGATTGGGTAGTGGCCAAAACGGTCAATATGCGCATTTTTAATGACGAAAATGGAGTGATGAACTGTTCCTTGCTCGAAACCGGCGGATCATTGTTGTTGGTGAGTCAATTTACCTTACACGCCTCAACTAAAAAAGGGAATCGGCCTTCCTACATCCAAGCGGCCAAGCCCGAAATCGCCATTCCGCTCTATGAAAAGTGTATTCAAGCGTTTGAATGGGCTTTACAAAAAACAATACAAACGGGTCAATTTGGCGCCGACATGCAGGTGTCTTTGCTCAATGATGGCCCGGTCACTATACTCATTGATTCTAAAAACAAAATCTAATGGACTTAAAAAACAGCCAACTCGACGTTGACAATTGGATCAAAAACCACGGGGTGCGTTATTTTAACGAACTCACCAATATGGCGCAACTCACCGAAGAAGTAGGAGAGGTGGCCCGCATTATTGCCCGACGTTACGGCGAACAATCCGAAAAAGAATC
>JAGNTC010000133.1 GCA_017987725.1 Flavobacterium sp. | reverse complement strand
GTCTTGCGTTTTGATGTATAAATCCACAGTTTGCTTCAGTAAATAAGGCCGTAAAGCCGCAAATAAAGAAAGAAATATAGCAAAACCGATTACGCCATAATACCTGGCTTGGTAGGGTTTGGTGTAGGTGATAATCCGTGAGAAGACTTTGGTGTCAAAGGCAGTGGCTTTCATAGCTAGTAGGGGAGTTAGCAGTAAGGGTATTCGATCTGGGTTAAGTATAAGCCATGAGCAGGCACTGAAAATCCTGCCTCGGAACGGTTTTTGTTTCGGATAATTTGTTCGAATTCGGCGAGTGAGGTTTTGTGTAGTCCCACATTAATCAGTGTGCCCACTATGGCTCTCACCATGTTGCGTAAAAATCGGTCGGCCGATATCGTAAATACCAATTCTTCTTGCTGTTGAGTCCAATGCGCTTCAACTATAGCGCAATCAAAGGTGGCTACGTCGGTATGTACTTTCGAAAAACACTGAAAATCAGAATACTTAAGCAATAATTTTGCCGCTTCATTCATGAGATCCACATCTAACGTTTGCTGGTAATACCAACTGAGTGCTGTGAGAAACGGATTTTTTTGGGAATGGATGTGGTATTCGTAGGTGCGTTTGCTGGCATCAAATCGGGCATGCGCTTCATCTGAAACAGCAAAAATTTTGGCAACACTAATATCTTTAGGAAGCAATGCATTGAGTTTATAAACCAATTTTTCGGTTTCAATTTCTTGTTCTACATCCAAATGCGCAAACATCTGCTTGGCATGCACACCTGCATCGGTTCGGCCAGCGCCAGTGAGTTCAACAGCTGTACCCAAAATTGTGGTCAGTGCTTGCGTAAGCACTTCTTGTACGGAAAGCGCGTTGGGCTGAATTTGCCAACCGTGGTAACCGCTGCCGTTGTAGGAAAATTGTATAAAATAACGCAAGTTGAACTGGGATTTTTGTGCGCGTAAATGTACAAATGATTTTACAAGGGAACGGTATGGCTTTTGGCTAAATTTTTCATTAATTATACACAGGCCAGGCTTGAAATAATAGCCTATTTTTGTGGCTTTAAAACCAAGTTGTGAAGAAGATTCTTTTGTTGTCTGATACCCACAGTTACCTTGACGAAGCGATGCTCAAATACATTCGCTTGGCCGATGAGGTTTGGCATGCGGGCGACATTGGCAACCTAGAAGTAACCGACGCCATAAAAACACTCAAACCGCTGCGGGCCGTATATGGCAATATAGACAACGACAAAGCCCGTTTGGAATTTCCGCTGCACAACCAATTTAATTGTGAAGATGTGTCAGTTTGGATTACCCACATTGGCGGCTATCCCAGCAAATACAATCCGGCGATTCGAACAAAGCTAGCGGCCAACCCTCCTCAGTTATTTATCTGTGGTCATTCGCACATTTTAAAAGTACAGTTTGACAAAAAGTTAAATCTATTGCACATGAATCCTGGCGCGGCAGGCAAGAGTGGATTTCATCAGGTGCGCACCATGCTTCGTTTTGTAATCGACGGTGCCCAAATCAAAGATTTAGAGATTATCGAGTTGGGGTCCAAATAGATACAAAAAAAACCCGTCACAAGGACAGGTTTTTCTTCGCACTAATAAACTAAGTTTATAGGTTTACCTCAATCGATCCACAGATTTTACGAGCTCTTCATCCTTCTTAATGGCTTTATTGGCCAGGGCCAACAAAACGATAGAAATAATAGGAAGATAGATCCCAATACCTTTCTCCGAAACCGCAGTCTCTCCAGATACATTTAGCGACCGATACACAAATAATCCTAATAAAATTAACGTTAATATCATGTTCAACCTGTTTAACACAAATTGATGTTGTCTTTTTTTATAAAATAAAATACTCACGAGTAACAAAGAAACACTCAGTCCAATTAAGACGGTGTAGACCATATCTTGCATAAAATAAAACGGACCCTTTGCTGTATTCCAAAGCGGAATAAAAAATGGCAACACCCCGATTAAAAGGAGGGCCAAAAGCATATAAAGGGTTTGTTTGCGTTGGATCATGCGTGTAGTGTGAGGCACAAAAATAAAGTTTCTTTTTAAATAAA
Source organism: Flavobacterium sp. (assembly GCA_017987725.1). Classification (GTDB taxonomy): domain Bacteria; phylum Bacteroidota; class Bacteroidia; order Flavobacteriales; family Flavobacteriaceae; genus Flavobacterium. The sequence continues at coordinate 3,786 of JAGNTC010000133.1, read as the reverse complement.
TACTATTGCACGCTGAATATTTATTCGTATTATTGCAGCACAAAACGTACCAACTACAGCCGTACGATTCTATTCAAAAAGAAAAACCACACCCCTTATTTCGCTACTATTCCCAATCTAATTTAATTAAAAGAACATATTCATGTTTGACATTTCTGCGTTAAAAGAAATGAAGCTTACTGAGCTTCAAGATATTGCAAAAGCTTCCAAAAAAATAAAATATGCCGGCGTTAAAAAAGAAGCGTTAATTGCTGAAATTTTGGCCTTGCAAAACCAAAGTAATTCTTCTTCAGCTTCGGCTGCAGATGAAAAACCCAAACGAGCGCGTATCTCCGCCGATAAACCTACAACACCAATAGCGCCCGATACTTTATTTTCAGCAGTTGAACCACAATCTGAGCCAACTCCAGCAGAACCTGTAGTTACACAACCGGCTAAACGAGGGCCAAAACCCAAATTCAACAAAGCCGAATACGAGAAAAAACAAGCGTTGAAAGCACAAGCCGTGCAAGGAATCGAAAACGAGCAGCCTAAATCAGATGAAACGGCAGTTCAAGATTCAGAGCCTAGTGCTGAAGCGGTTCACGAATATAAACCGCAGCACAAACCGAATCATCCCAAGCAAAATCAGCAAAATCAGCAAAATCAACAAAATATTCCCAACGGAAACCAGAATCCCAATTTCAAAAACAAAAAAAATCCCAATTACCGCGATGCCGATTTTGAGTTTGATGGCATCATCGAAAGTGAAGGTGTCTTAGAAATGATGCCCGATGGCTATGGATTTTTGCGTTCATCGGATTACAATTACTTGGCATCGCCCGATGATATTTATTTGTCCACCTCGCAAATTCGTTTGTTTGGTTTAAAAACAGGAGATACCGTAAAAGGCGTGGTGCGTCCGCCCAAAGAAGGAGAGAAGTTTTTCCCTTTGGTGCGTGTACTCAAAATTAACGGTCACGATCCACAAGTGGTGCGCGATCGCGTGTCGTTTGAGCATTTAACACCGGTATTCCCCACCGAAAAATTTAGAATCGCCGACAAAGGAAGTTCTATTTCTACCCGTATCATTGATTTGTTTTCTCCCCTCGGGAAAGGACAACGCGGTATGATTGTAGCCCAACCCAAAACCGGTAAAACCATGTTGTTAAAGGACATTGCCAATGCCATTGCTGCTAATCACCCTGAAGTCTATTTATTGGTTTTATTAATTGACGAACGCCCAGAAGAGGTGACCGACATGCAACGTTCGGTGCGTGGGGAAGTCATTGCTTCAACTTTTGACAGAGAACCACAAGAACACGTAAAAATTGCCAACATTGTACTCGAGAAAGCCAAGCGATTGGTAGAATGTGGACACGATGTAGTAATATTATTGGATTCGATTACGCGTTTGGCCCGTGCATACAATACGGTTCAACCGGCTTCGGGTAAAGTATTGAGCGGTGGAGTAGATGCCAACGCTTTGCAAAAACCCAAACGTTTCTTTGGCGCTGCTCGTAATGTTGAAAATGGCGGATCCTTGAGTATCATTGCCACCGCCTTGACGGAGACAGGTTCAAAAATGGATGAGGTGATTTTTGAAGAATTTAAAGGAACCGGAAACATGGAATTGCAGTTGGATCGTAAGATTGCCAACAAACGTATTTTCCCGGCTATTGATTTGACTTCTTCAAGCACCCGTCGCGATGATTTGTTATTGGATGAGAAAACCTTGCAACGCATGTGGATCATGCGGAAGTATTTATCGGACATGAATCCGGTAGAAGCCATGGATTTCATCAACGACCGTTTCAAGAAAACCCGCAACAACGAAGAGTTTTTGATTTCAATGAATGACTAATTAGTCAATTACTAATTAAAAAATACTAGTTAAAAATTAAAATCCTCCAGTTGGAGGATTTTTTAATTTATATAGTGTGGAAATTGAATCTATTGAATGCAGATCTTCTTGGTAATTTCGCTAGTCTCAGATTTAATTTTTACAAAATAAAATCCGCTTGGAATGGACTCTATACTGAAGGTTGAACCGAAAAAAACGGGGTTTACCCAACGGTTTAAGCGTTGACCATTTACTGTAATAAGCTCAATCTCGCTCAGTTTCTGTGTGCTTTCCAAGGTAATGCTGTGTGTGTGTGAAGGATTGGGGTAAAGTAAAACCGACGAAGCTAAATTAAATTCAGCTGTAGATAGTGGTTGTCCCCAAATGGCGCTCACATAATTCAAATTGTCAATAAAGGGATTGCGGTTCCCTTGACGGGCGTATATGGCATTATTTCGAGCAATTTCTCTGTTGCTCACCGGGTCTAGTTGGTTCCAAGTGAGTAAAATATTTAGAAAAGGCTGCGAAAAAACTTGATTAGACGTGTTATTAAACATTACGTAGTTGAATCCAGCAACAACATCTTCGTAACGCGTGGCAAAATAAAGAAGATTTCGTGCAATGTCACCTTTAAATTCGTCGATGGGTTCAAACACGATGTCCGAATATCCGGCAGAATAACCTGAATTTAAATTATTGCCGCGTTTGCTTCCATTAAGGGATGTCCAGTTGGCACTGCCTACTTTCCCAAAGGGCAAATCGCCACGTTGGGCATTTACTTTTTTGTCGGAAGGCACCACAAAAAACGCATCCGAATACATGGGCGTTGCCGAATTGAATACCGATTGAGGTACTAAATGTTCGCGGTTGTAGCGTTCTCCTTCACTGTTTCCACCGGTTCCATCGTCTTGGTTGGTTCCATATGTAAAGTTGTAAGGGTCAGGCCCTGTTGGGTTTTCTGAATAGTTGTCCAGTAACGTCCCGTCATTTTCGTAATAAAAATCTTTGTCTGAGGTAAGGTAGGTGGTATACAAACCCGAATAGCCGCGGTCGTTGTGGTTATTGATGATATTGAATAATTGTGTTTTGAGCGTGTAACCCGTTCCTGTTGCAGAATTGTAATAACCCGCAGGTGGTTGGGCAAATCCGATAAGAGAACACAAAAAAACAAAAAGTAAAAAGTTATTTTTCATCATAGAATTAGGCATTAGCATTGGAGATTGTTTCGGGTTTACGTTCAAGTAAGGCCATGTAAAAGCCATCAAAACCCGTTTCGGAAGCCAATATTTTTACATCTTTAGTAAAGGTAAATTGTTTTCCAATCTCGGTTTTCAAGAAATTTTTAATTTGATTTTCGTTTTCTGAGGGTAAAATAGAGCAGGTGGCATAGACCAATTTTCCGCCTGGTTTCACAATTTTAGAATAATTTTCTAACACCTCGGCTTGCACCTTTCGGATGTTGTCAATGAATTCAGGTTGCAGTTTCCACTTGGCATCTGGGTTTCGTTTCAAAACGCCCAATCCGCTGCAAGGGGCATCTATCAAGACGCGGTCGGCTTTTTCGTGCAGTTTTTTAATCACTTTCGTGCTGTCAATGATACGGTATTCAATGTTAAATGCTCCGTTGCGTTTGGCACGTAACTTAAGCTGTTTCAATTTGCTTTCATACAAATCCATCGCGATCAATTGCCCTTTGTTTTGCATGAGCGAGGCCATGTGTAGGGTTTTTCCACCAGCACCTGCGCAGGTATCTACCACACGCATGCCTGGAGCCACATCCAAAAAAGCCGCCACCAACTGTGAGCTGGCATCTTGTACTTCAAAAAGCCCTTCTTTAAAAGCATCGGTCAAAAATACATTGGCGCGTTCTTTCAACACCAAAGCATCCGGTTGATCTTTTAGATAGTCGGTTTCTATATTCAAATCCATGAGGATGGCCCGCAATTTCTCTTTGGTCGTTTTTT
>JAGNTC010000017.1 GCA_017987725.1 Flavobacterium sp. | reverse complement strand
AAGGTGAAACCTTGCGTGACGACGAAAACTTCAAATTTGTGGGTGCTTGGGAATACCAAGGCGATGACATCAACAAAGAGGTACTTCACAAAGAAGTATTGAACTATGAGTTTATTAAAATAGCAGCTCGTAATTATAAATAGAGTAATTAGTGAATAGTAATTGGTAATTAGTTTATGAGTGGTATAAAATCCTATAAGGATTTATTAATTTGGCAAAAAGGATTTCAAATTGTTATATCTACTTATAAGTTGATTAAAGATTTTCCACAAGAGGAATTGTATGCATTAACTAGTCAAATTAAAAGAGCTTCTGTATCAATTCCGTCTAATATTGCAGAAGGATATGGAAGAAATACAGATAAATCTTTTAGTCATTTTATCGATATTTCAAGAGGCTCTTTGTATGAATTAGAAACGCAATTGCTTATCGCTAAAGAATTAGAATTTATTCAAGATTTAGATATGTTTAATCATGTAATTAGTTTGATTAATGAAGAAAGTAAAATGATAAACGCTTTTTATAACTCAATATCAAAAAGCTAATCACTAATCACTAATTACCAATCACTTAAATAAAAAAAACATGAGTGCAGCAAAAAACATCAATATCACCCTTAAAATTTGGCGTCAAAAAAACGCGAAAGCGAAAGGGAAAATGGAAACATACAAATTAGATCATGTTTCTACTGCCAGTTCATTTTTAGAAATGTTAGATCAATTGAACGAACAATTGATCAACGAACAAAAAGAACCCATCGCCTTTGACCACGATTGTCGCGAAGGAATTTGTGGCATGTGTTCGTTGTTCATCAACGGAAGAGCGCACGGGCCAGACACCGGAGTTACGACCTGTCAATTGCACATGCGTATGTTTAACGACGGCGATACCATTTTTGTAGAGCCTTGGAGAAGCCGTGCTTTTCCAGTGGTGAAAGACTTAATGGTTGACCGAAGCGCATTCGACCGAATCCAACAAGCTGGAGGATTTGTATCGGTAAACACCTCGGGAAGAACCATTGATGCCAACGCCACGCCAATTCCAAAAAACGATGCAGACAAAGCGTTTGAAGCGGCGGCATGTATTGGATGTGGGGCTTGCGTAGCCACGTGTAAAAACGGTTCAGCCATGCTATTTGTAGGAGCCAAAGTATCGCAATATGCGTTGTTGCCACAAGGAAAAGTGGAAGCCACCAACCGTGTACTCAATATGGTTCGTCAAATGGACGAAGAAGGATTTGGAAACTGTACCAACACCGGCGCTTGCGAAATTGAATGTCCAAAAGGAATTTCCTTAGAGAACATTGCCCGCATGAACCGCGAGTATTTGAAAGCCAGTATCCTCTAATTCAAGTTCTAAAATATAGCACAAACGCATCCCCAACCGGATGCGTTTTTTTATTTGGTAAAGCCAAATCCATTATATTTACCCTACGCTAGTTAGATTGCAAGCCCATGAAAAACATACGTTACTATCTTCTACTGTTACTCTTTATAGTGTGTAGTGCCCGGGCGCAAGATTTGTCGGTCATGACTTATAACATTCGCTTGGATGTGGCCTCCGACGCCGACAACGATTGGAACCACCGCAAATCTTTTTTAACCGATCAACTGGCCTATTATGCGCCAGCCATTTTGGGCATACAAGAAGCCTTGCCGCATCAGGTGGTAGACATCCAATTGGCTTTGTCAGCATACAAACACATTGGCATTGGCAGAGAAGGCGAAAACCAAGGTGAAGCCTCATCCATATTTTACCAATCCAGCCGATTTACCGTTCAACACGAAACTACTTTTTGGTTGTCTCCAACTCCCGAACTCATCTCCAAAGGTTGGGATGCTGCGTGCTTGCGCGTGTGTACGTTTGGGTTGTTTACCGATTTACCTTCCGGAAAACGTTTTTGGGTGTTCAATACACACCTCGATCACCTAGGCGAAGAAGCCAAAACCAAAGGCCTCAACTTAATTTTAGATAAAATCAAGGCCGTCAACACCGCAAATGATCCCGTAATTCTGATGGGCGATTTTAATACAACACGCAACCACTTGCGCATTCAAAACCTAAAAAACAGCCTCAACGACGCCCGCGATTTTTCGCAAACCAGGCCATTTGGTCCAGCAGGCACCTTTAATGGATTTGCCCACGACAAACCGGTGACCCATTTAATTGATTATGTTTTTTTGTCCAAATCGGGTTTTGCGGTAAAAAAATATGCGGTGTTGAGTGACGCCATCAACAATCATTATCCCTCCGATCACCTTCCTGTTTTTGTACACTTGGAATTAAAATAATACGATTAGCACTATGAAAAAAAGTTTGTATGCGCTCGCACTTTTGGTATTTGCTGTTTCGGCAACTGCGCAATCGCTTAGCCAATATGTGAATCCTTTTATCGGAACTGGCGGACACGGCCACACCTTCCCCGGCGCAACAGTCCCTTTTGGCATGGTACAATTGTCGCCCGATACCCGCATTGACGGAAGTTGGGACGGCTGTTCGGGTTACCATTATTCGGATTCGGTGATTTACGGATTTTCGCATACGCACCTCAATGGTACGGGCTGTTCCGATTTTGGCGATATTATGCTGATGCCCACAATGGGAGAAACCTCGTTGGATCATAAAGTCTATTCTTCTTCCTTTTCGCATACCAATGAAAAAGCTTCAGCGGGCTATTATGCTGTAAAACTCGACAAGCACCACATCCAGGTTCGATTGACCGCATCAACCCGAGTAGGATTTCATGAATATACCTTTACTGAAGCCGGCCAAGCCAACATTATTCTCGATTTGAATCACCGTGATAAATTACTCGAAGGCAGAATAAAAATCATTGACGACAAAACCATCGAAGTGCTGCGAAGAAGCGAAGCCTGGGCCAAAGACCAATATGTATTTGCCCGAATCGAATTTAACACACCCCTGCTTGTTTCGAAATATACCGCCAATTCAGTAAGTGAAAGCAGCGACTATTCTGGCACAAAAGTGGCCATGAGTTTTTCAAAACAAGTCCAAAAAGGTGAAAAAATCATGATGAAAGTATCGCTATCGCCAACCGGATATGAAGGAGCAAAACTAAATAGTTCTGAAATTAAAGGTTGGGATTTCAATAAAGTGAAATTGGAAGCAGAACAAAAATGGAACTCCGAATTGTCAAAAATCCAAATTACATCGGAAAACAAAGACAAAAAAACGGTTTTCTACACGGCTTTATATCACACCATGATGCAGCCCAATATTGCACAAGATATAGACGGCAGTTACCGCGGCAGAGACAATGCCATTCACAGAGCTGAAGGCTTTGATTATTACTCGGTGTTTTCGCTTTGGGATACCTTTCGGGCGGCACATCCCTTGTATACCTTGATCGATAAAAAACGCACCGTCGATTTCATCAATACTTTTTTGGCTCAATACGAGCAAGGCGGAAGACTCCCAGTATGGGAATTGGCCTCGAATGAAACCGATTGTATGATTGGGTATCATTCGGTTTCGGTACTAGCCGATGCCATGGCCAAAGGCATTACCGGTTTTGATTATACTAAAGCATTTGAAGCCGCCAAACACAGCGCCATGTTGGATCATTTGGGATTGGAAGCCTACAAAAAACAAGGTTTTATCTCGATGGACGACGAACACGAAAGCGTGTCCAAAACCTTAGAATATGCTTATGATGATTGGTGCATTGCCCAAATGGCGCTGATAGTAAACAAACAAGAAGACTATGATTATTTCATGAAACGGTCTCAAAGTTGGAAGAACGTGTTTGACCGCAAATTGGGTTTCATGCGTCCCAAGAAAAATGGCGGCTGGGACACTCCTTTTGATCCGCGGGAGATCAACAATAATTTTACCGAAGGCAACAGCTGGCAATATTCGTTTTTCGTGCCACAAGATATTCCTGGGATGATTGAAGCCTACGGCGGGGCAGCAAAATTTGAAACCAAACTCGACGAAATGTTTAACAGCGAAAGCAAAACTACCGGTAGAGAACAGGCGGATGTCACCGGATTAATTGGGCAATACGCCCACGGGAACGAGCCGAGCCATCACATGGCGTATTTGTATAATTATGTGGGTAAGCCCGAAAAAGCCGCCCAAAAGGTGCGCTATATTTTGGAAAATTTTTATAAAAATGAGCCTGACGGATTAATTGGAAATGAAGATTGTGGACAAATGAGCGCTTGGTATGTGTTGAGTGCGATGGGGATTTATGCCGTAACGCCGGGAAATCCAGAGTGGACAACCACTAAACCCTATTTTGATCGAATTAAGGTCAATTTTGAAGACAGAAAACCTGAAGAAATCAGTGCTGCGAACGCGGGTGAAAACCAAAAATATTTTGGACTTACCCCCGAGAAAAGAACATACGGATTTGCACATCAATTACTAACTCCAGTTCCTGTCATTCAAGCGGCGAGTAAAGCGTTTAAAGACCGTTTGACTATTGAATTGCTTACACAAAACCCAGCGGATGAGATCTATTATTCAATAACAACAAAGGACGAACCAAAAATTGCAGGTGTGTCATTCCTATATACCCAACCGCTTACCATTTCAAAAACGTCGACGATTCAAGCCTTTTCCAAAAACAAAGCCTATCAAAGTGCTACGGTTGACGCTCATTTTTTCAAAAAGCCCAACAATTATAGCATCCAAATCAAATCAACCTACAATCCGCAATACCATGCTGGCGGACCTGATGGATTGTTAGACGGTATTTTGGGCGCCGAAAATTGGCGTAAAGGCGATTGGCAAGGCTACCAATCACAAGATTTTGAAGCAACAATCGATTTGCAACAACCCAAAACGATTACCCAAATTGGCGCACGCTTTTTGCAAGACATGCGTTCGTGGATTTTGATGCCCACCAAAGTGGATTACCTTATTTCAGATGACAATGTCCATTTTAGTTTGTTTAGAACGGTGGACAATTCGTTGGATCCCCAGACCGAACAAACGACCATTTTGAATTTTACCGCCACCCAATTCCCGGGTATGACCGCGCGCTACGTAAAAGTGGTGGCACATAATTTTGGCGTTTTGCCCCCTTGGCACCAAGGAGCAGGCGGGGACGCATTTATTTTTATTGACGAAATTCAAATCGATTAAGCCGCTATGCATTCGGAAACATTAACCATCGCATGGATCCAAACCGACTTGGAATGGGAAAATCCAGTTGTAAATCGGCAGTGGATTGGCCTAAAAATCGCAGAAATCCCTACGGCTGTAGATCTGATTGTGCTGCCCGAACTATTTTCTACAGGCTTTACCATGAACGCCCAAGCGGTAGCCGAAACCATGCATGGCGATACAATAGCTTGGCTACAAGATTTGGCGAAAGCCAACAACTGTGCCATTACCGGCAGTTTGGTGATTGAAGAAAATGGTAATTTTTACAATCGATTGGTTTTTGTATTTCCAGATGGCGACTGGAAAACCTATGACAAAAGACATTTGTTCACCTTGGCTGGAGAAGATAAAGTGTATACCGCCGGAAGGGATAAATTAATCATCGATTACAAAGGATTTAAAATTTGCCCCCTCATCTGTTATGATTTGCGTTTTCCGGTATTTTCAAGGAATACTGCATCGTATGATGTCTTGCTGTATGTGGCCAATTGGCCTTCGCCTAGAATAAACGCCTGGGATGCATTGCTCAAAGCCCGCGCCATCGAAAATTGTTGTTATGTAGTGGGCGTCAACCGCATTGGAATGGACGCCAATGACTTGGACTATCCGGGCCATTCGCAGGCCATTGATTTTGTAGGGAACTTGCTCCACAATTCTGCCTCAAAAGCAGAAGTAGCTGTAGTAGAAATCGGTAAAAAAGAACTGCTTGAGTTCCAGACGCGCTTTGCGTTTTTAGCTGATCAAGATCGCTTTACGGTTGAAGATTAACCGTTTGCTCCACATCCCAATTGGCGCGCACGTCAATTTCTTTGGGAAAATAATATACCTCTTCGGATTGTCTTTTGGCCAAGAAATTTCCCGCATCCCACATTTTGTTTTGGTTGTCGTCATAGACAACACGCAGGGTATATTTTTCGGGTTGTATCAAGGCAAAGGACAAGGGCTGTGGCCGCTCCATTACCGCCTGCTCCAGTACTTCTCCCGATTTGCCTAAGAGTTCAATCAATAAAGGAAAACGCTTGGCATTGGTGAAATTCAATTGAAGGTTGGCGTATTCGGCCGTGTTTTTGGTTTCAATTTTATAGACCAAAGTGTCGTTGGATTGCTCCATAAAATCGGTCAGGGCACCGGGCAAGAATTGAATTTTGTATTTTTCGAGCGGCTCTTTGGCAAAAGCAAGGCTCAATTTTTGGTTCCAACTGTCATTGACCACGGTAAAAGCGACCAGCGAAGAATCTTTTCGTTTGATGCTCATTTTGGATTCATCCCATTTTACAATAGGCGTAGTTGTTTCCAGTTCAAACTCATTTTTCAAGGGCAAAACACCACTAAATACTGGTTTTACACTCAACGAATCTACTTTCAGTCCTTTGAGTTTTACCACGAAGTTTTGCATGTCTTTTCCATTGGTAACGGCAACGGCAACTGAATCGATTTTGGCTTTTTCTTCTTTGGTTTTACTGGGCCATTTGATGGGCTTATGCCAAATTTGAATAGAATCTTTTTTAGGGAATTTGGTAAGGAGTACCGGGTAATTTTCACCTGCTTTTGCCATATTCACTTTTATATGACTTGGTTCGCCTTCGTAGCCCAACAACAGCCGATTGGCCGAAGCTTGTGTGGGTTTTACTACTTTGTTGGCCGGAACTTCTTTGAACAAGCGAAGTGCAAACACACTGTCCGTAGGCACAGTAATCAGCTGTCGATGAAAGCCTATTTTGTCTTGTTTGGGATTGAATCGGTAATTGCTGTTTTCGTCTTTCAAGGCAACCAATAAATATTTTCCGGCTTTGAGGTGCCCCAATTCAAAGGTAGTTGCGCTATCCAGTGTGTTGGTTACGTAGCGTGGATTTTCTTTGAAAATAATGGAATCGGTATATTTTTCATTCGCTTCATAAAGCATCACCGAGACAAAATGATCTGTTTTTTTGTCGTGTGCATCGGCGATTGTGCCTTTAATCGAAAGGGAATCGATATAACTTCCGGTGGAACACAAAAATTGAAATTGCCGCAACGGATTGCCCTCGTTGTTGTCTTGGATGCTTTCGCCAAAATTAAAACTGTAGGTAGTGTTGGGGGCTAAGGTGTCTTTTATTTTAAGGGTAATGGTTTTACTGGCAGTGCTTGGAGTAATTTCTGGTTGGTATTTGAGTGGAGGCGAAATGATGAGTTGCTTGTTGACGTTTTTTAATTTTACGTATTCGTCAAATGTAAACTGTACAGTTTTGGTGTTAAAATTGGTCGTATAATTTTTGGGGATACAAATTTTAAGCACCGGAGCCAAGGTGTCTTTCAATCCGCCAGAAATCGAGCCGCGCTTGGCACAACTAACCAGGGCAAGCACACAAAGAACTAGAACAAGACAGGTTTTTTTACACATGTTTGGGCTCATTAATTCGCATCGCAAAATAACAATATTAAATGCTGCCAAGGAAACATTTTTGGTAAATCTTCCATTAGGTTGATGTCATTGCCAAACACAAAACAGAAAGTCTAGCGCCAGGAATTTTAAGTAGGGCTCTGCCACAGGCTTCAAGCGTAGAGCCGGTTGTGAGCACATCGTCTACCAATAAAAAATGCAGGTTTTCATCAGCACTTGTGGGCTGCACTTCAAAACGGGTTTGTTGGGCCAAAGAGGTCCGAGAACCCAGGTTTTTTTTAGTTTGCGTTGTAGAATAACTGTTTCGATACAACAATTTGTCGTGATACGGAATCCCAAAACTAAGCGCCACGGCTTGCCCGAAAACGGCCACTTGGTTGTATCCGCGTTCTTTTAGTCGTTTGGCATGCAATGGAACGGGAATCACCACATCAAATTTTTGAGTCTGGGCAATGGCCTGCAGTTCATGGGCATACCAAAGGCCCAAGCATTGACCAATTTGGGGTTGATTTTTGTATTTTAAATTTTGAATAAGGCTTTGCACAATCCCTTTTTTATGGTAAAACAAAAAGGCGGCTGCAAACTCAACGGGTACTTTGCCATACAATTTTTGCAGGGCTTCGTTTTGTGGCGTTTTGTGGTGGTGAGTTTGCGGCAGTTGATGACGGCAGCGCACGCAAATGATCGCTTCTTGCGGCAATAAAAGCTGGGCACAACCGGCACAGATTTTAGGAAAAAACAGGTTTACAATCGATTCAAACATAAGGCGTATAATTAGAGCTTTAAATGTATAAAAAAACCCGAATTAGTTGTGTTTTTATTTTAATCCATCTCATTCCTTTTTATATTTTTGCAGCATGGCAAAACAAGAAGATTTATTTAAAAACGTCATTTCGCACGCAAAAGAATACGGATTTATTTTTCCGTCGAGCGAAATTTATGACGGACTGAGTGCGGTCTATGATTACGCACAAAATGGGGTTGAATTAAAGAAAAACATCCGCGAATATTGGTGGAAATCCATGGTACAAATGCACGAAAACATCGTAGGGCTTGATGCCGCGATTTTGATGCATCCCACTACCTGGAAGGCTTCGGGACACGTGGATGCGTTTAACGATCCGTTGATTGACAACAAAGATTCCAAAAAAAGATACCGCGCCGACGTCTTGATTGAAGACTACGCCGAAAAATTGAACCTCAAAGCCAAAAAAGAAATCGAAAAAGCACGCGAGCGTTTTGGCGATAGCTTTGACGAAGAACAATACAAAACCACCAATCCCCGCGTGATGGAATACCTTTCAAAAGAAAGAGAGATTCTGGAACGCATGGGCCGATCTTTAGGCAATGGTGATTTGGAAGACGTAAAAGCCCTCATCGAAGAGCTCGAAATAGCCGATCCCGAAACCGGATCCCGCAATTGGACCGAAGTGCGTCAATTTAATTTGATGTTTGGCACCAAATTGGGCGCTTCGGCAGACAGTGCGATGGACTTGTATTTGCGTCCTGAAACAGCGCAGGGAATTTTTGTCAACTTTTTGAATGTGCAAAAATCAGGTCGAATGAAGATTCCTTTTGGTATTGCGCAAACCGGAAAGGCCTTTAGAAACGAAATCGTAGCGCGTCAATTTATTTTTAGAATGCGCGAATTTGAGCAAATGGAAATGCAATTTTTTTTACGTCCAGGCGAAGAAATGAAATGGTACGAGTATTGGAAAACTACACGTCTCAATTGGCATTTGTCGTTGGGCTTGGGCCAAGAAAATTACCGTTTCCACGACCACGAAAAATTAGCGCATTATGCGAATGCCGCTGCCGATATTGAATTTAATTTTCCGTTTGGCTTCAAAGAATTAGAAGGTATCCATTCCCGCACTGATTTTGATTTGAAGGCACACGAACAATTTTCAGGCCGAAAAATGCAATATTTTGATGCCGAACTCAACCAAAATTACACCCCTTATGTGGTGGAAACCTCGGTGGGCTTAGACCGAATGTTCTTGGCTGTTTTTGCCACTGCTTTAAAAGAAGAAGTGTTGGAAGATGGATCAACCCGTACGGTGTTGCAATTGCCTTCGGTATTGGCGCCTACCAAAGCGGCCGTTTTGCCCTTGGTGAAAAAAGACGGTTTGCCCGAATTGGCCCATGAAATAATCGAAGAACTCAAATGGGATTTCAATGTAACCTATGATGAAAAAGATGCAGTTGGACGTCGTTACCGTCGCCAGGACGCCTTAGGTACGCCATTTTGTATTACCGTAGACCACCAAACACTTGAAGATAAAACCGTTACGATACGTCACCGCGACAGCATGAAGCAAGACCGCGTGGCCATCACCGAATTGAAAGGGATTATCGAAAACGAAGTTTCCATGAAAAATTGGTTGCTCAAAGCAAAATAAACTTCTGTATTTATTTTAGGATGGCGCGCTTTTTAGTGCGCCATTTTTTTTGGCGTATACATGAGCAAAGACGGCTACTAATTGTTAATAATTATTGAATTTCTTGTGTATAAGTTCCGCACATTCCGTAGGCTAATGACTTAATTTAGCCCTTGTCTAGGTGTGTTTTGACGCTAAAGCTTAGACTGGATATCCAATGAAGCATACTTTCATCATCGTAGACGACCAGTCTGAAAGTATTGAAAATGTAAAGGCCTTGGCCAGTCATTTTCAGCAGCTTGTTTTTTTGGATTCGGCGAGCACCTATGAGGAGGGGCTCAACGCCATCTTAGAGCACACGCCGCAATTGGTTTTCCTGGAAATCGATCCCGAGGATCCCAAAAGTAATTTGTCGTTAAAGCTCATCAACGAATTGCACCGGTACTTGCGTATTGTACCCGAGATCATTGTCATTACCAAAAACAAAGACTTGGCATTTGAGGCCATGAAATACGAGGTTTTGGATTACTTGATTAAACCGGTTGATGTACATGAGCTGCGCAAAACGATCTTAAAATACGAGAAGTTTGTGTTTGACAATCCGCGGCTGTTTATGCAGCCCAAAACCTCACGCACGGCCATTGAGGTGGTGGAGCCCGAAATTATTTCTTCTCCTACAACCGCCCATGCGAACACCGCAGAAAACGAAGGTACAGCCAAAATTATAGAGGCCATTCCTGGACTTTCGTTGGCACAAGAAAAACCCTTGATCATTTGTGTGAAATCTTACGGCGATTACCGCTTTATAGAGGCGCGTGACATTTGCTATTTGCAAGCCGACAACAACTCTACCGATATTCACCTCAATTCGGGCGAAATGATTACCGCCTTTAAAACGCTCAAACACTTTGAGAGTGTGCTCAGTAATCCGTTTGTGCGCATCCACAACAGTTATATTGTAAACGTGGATTACGTGTCGCGCATCCATACCGGAAATTCGGTTTGTTATATTAAGAACACCACTACCAAACTGCCGTTTTCTAAGTCTTATAAGGAAAACATTGATGCCATAATTGCCGCCATTACCAATGGCAATTACTTAGAAATTTAAATAAACGCCATCCACTCGGATTTGGCTATCATTCACTACCAAACGACCACCATCTACCATAAACGCCTGTAAACGTTAGATTTCAGGAGACATGCTATATAGTTTTACACCGTGAATCTCCAAGATTTACATCCAAATTAGAAGTAAAACACATAACAATAAAAGTCTCAAATTATGAAAAAAACAGTATTAACATTAGGATTGTTCTCGTTGATGATGATCCTTACCTCGTTCACAAGCCCAGAGATTGGGGGACAAGAATCACGCGGAAGCAGAAGAATTGTAGAGATAGGTGGTCAAGAATCACGTGGAAGTAGAAGAGTATTCGAAATTGGTGGTCAAGAATCACGCGGAAGTAGAAGAATTTTCGAAATTGGTGGTCAAGAATCACGTGGAAGTAGAAGAATAATTGAAACCGAAAACTCAATTTAGTTGATGTAATTTTAACTATTTTTAATATATTGCCCGATAGATATTCTATCGGGCTTTTTATTTGTAGTTAATACAAACTTTTAATTCACCAAAATTGAAAAGGTTACTATTTTTAATTTTATTTCTTTCTGTGATTAGCTGCACAAAAAAAAATGTGCAAAATGCTAATTCAATAAATGAATCTTTATCACAATTACAGAATATTATTGATTCTGATTCTTTGTCAATTAAAGAAATGAATGATGTTTATAAAAAATCGTTTGTTTTGATAAAGAATGATAATTTTACTTCTAGTAATAAACAATTTTTATTAAAGGCTATTAAATTTTATTCTGAACAAAGTGATTGGGAAAATTTAAATAATGTAAATAAATACTTATTACAAAATTCATTAGCTACAAAAGATACTACAACAATTGCACTTTGTTTTTTTTATTCTGGTGAACGATGCTATAATAATGATGTTCTGGACAGTGCATTTTATTTTTATTCTAAAGCAGAGAAACTTTTAGTAAATAACTACAGTTCAAAAATTCGGCCAACTATTTTTTTAAACAAATCAACAATTCAGTTGAATATAAATGATTTTTCAGGGGCGGAGTATTATGCCTCAAAAGCTTTGAAAAGTTATAGAATGGATAATGACTATCTAGGCCAATATGATTCATATACAAATTTAGGTATTGCATCTTTTGGCAAGGAAAATTTTATTAAAGCAATTGAATATCACCGAAAAGCGTTGGACATTTCAATAAAGAACGACATAAATAAAGAGTTTTTTTTAAAGGAAATTTCTAGGAATAATATTGGTAATTGTTACCAAAATAATGAAGATTACAGAAAGGCAATTGTTGAATTTGAGTTAGCGCTTCAAAATAAAAGTTTAGCAACTTTAAAACCTAGTTTGTATGCAACTCTTATTGATAATGTTGCATATTCAAGATTTAAAATATCTAATAATCCCAGTACAGTTAAACTTTTTTTGAAATCTTTAAAAATCAGAGATAGCTTAAAACTAACTTCTAGAGTAATATTAAGTAAGTTACATTTATCTGAGTATTACCTCATTAATTTTGACACTATTTCGTCTCAAAAGTATGCAAATGAAGCTCTCATACTCGCTAAAACAACTAATATACCTAATGATTTACTAACTTCATTAAAGCAATTGTCTTTAGTCGAACACAAGAACGCCGCCAAATATTCCAAAGAATACATCAAGATCAGTGACAGCATACAATTGGAAGAGCGTAAATCAAAAGATAAATTTGCCCGAATTGCTTTTGAAACGGATGAAATAATTTTAGAAAAGGATAAGCTAGCAGAGCAAAACCGTAGCTTGTTGTACTTTTTTGTCGGCACCTTATTTGTCGGGGTCTTGCTTTTTGTGATTCGTACCCAGCGTGCAAAAAACATGGAATTGATCTTGAAACAACAACAGCAAAAAGCCAATGAGGACATTTATAATTTAATGATTTCGCAACAGGCCAGCATAGAAGAGAGTAGAGAAAAGGAAAAAAAACGCATCGCCCAAGAATTACATGATGGAGTTTTGGGCAGGTTATTTGGTGCTCGCCTCAACCTAGACAGTTTAAACCGATTTACAGATGAAGAGGCAATAAACAACCGTTTCAATTACCTCAATGAATTAAAAAATATTGAACAGGACATACGCGAAATCTCGCACGACTTGAACCGCGAAAAGTATGCCTTGATCAACAATTTTGTTGCCATTGTAACCAATTTAATTGAAGAGCAAAAAAATGCTTTTAGCGCTCAAGTCAATTTTACATTAGATGAAAAAATCAAGTGGGATCGTGTAGCCAATACCATAAAAATCAATTTGTACCGCATGCTTCAAGAAGCACTACAGAACTGCAATAAGTATGCAAATGCCACAAAAATTGACGTGCAATTTGAAGCAAGCGACACGACAATCCAATTGACCATAACCGATAATGGCACTGGTTTTGATGCAAAATCTAAGAAAAAGGGAATTGGCTTGCAAAACATGGTTTCTCGAACAAACGAATGCAAAGGAACCTTAGAAGTGAAATCGGCGAAAGGACAAGGCACCACAATTAAAATTTTAATCCCCCTAACTGAAAATACCGAAAATAATTGATGCACAAGGAAATACATTTTTTGTTTGTAGATGATCATCCCACTATTATAGAGGGGTACAAGAGCATGTTGTATGAACAATATACAACAGAACAGGTGCAAGTACATGCTGCATTTTCGAGCGCAATGGCTTACGAAAAACTATTTTCAACTAATCGAATTTTTGATATTGTTATCCTAGATATTGGCTTGCCTCCCTTTCCTGAAAAACGAATTCAATCCGGAGAGGATCTTGCTTTTTTGATTCAGAAACAGTTTCCAAGTACAAAAATTCTCATTTCAACGTCTCACTTAGAGGCATTTATTTTGTACAATATTGTAAAAAAAGTAAATCCGGATGGCGTCATGATTAAAAGTGATTTTAAATCGGCCGAGTTTATTTTAGCCATAGATAAGGTGCTGGCTGGTGAAAATTATTATAGTCAGACGGTTCGAAATGCCATCAAAGAAGTGGCCGATCAAAATGATGCATTGGATGCAATTGACCGAAGAATTGTTTCTTTACTTTCTAAAGGCATTAAAACAAAAAGTATCCCGGCGCATTTGGGGATTTCCTTGAGCGCAGTAGACAAGCGCAAAGCCCAAATCAAAGATTTTTTTAACATTGTGAAAGGCACAGATGAAGACATTATTCGAGAAGCGACTAAACGCGGCTTGGTCTAATAAAATTTAACGTTTACTGCAGATTTTCTGCACTGTACCCGATTGTTCCCTCCTTACTTTTATGCTGTTCTAAAGCAATTATTTATGAAGCGTTGTAGTCTTGTATTGATGATACTCTTGTTGTTGGGCTGTTCTGACAGAAAGCAAGAAAATTCAAATCTAAATAATATATCCGAACTGTTAGGAAAAGCTACTAACCGTAAATTTAATTACAACGAACGAAGGAATATAAGTATACAATTATTAAAGAAATTAAGTACTCATAAAAACGATTCAGTCAATAGAGTACTATTAAACCGGTTATCATATAATTTTATTGCAATAAATGATTGGAAGAATTTTCTTAAGACTAACAAAATCGCATACGATAGAGCGATTAATTCAAATGATTTAAAGCAAATAGGTTTATGTATAAGTTTTAAAGGTATTTATTTCGAAAATATTAGCAATAATGATTCAGCATACTATTACTATTTAAAATCTGAAAAAATATTTAAAAACATTAACGATTTTGTTGAATTATGTTCAGTATATCAGAATAAAGCTCAAGTACAATTTTATATAAATGATTATCTAGGAAGTGAGGCGTCATTAATTGAGGCCTTAAAAATTGCAAATGCAAATAATTTAGTAATGGATCAATATTTGATATATTCATTTTTAGGAATAAACTCAAATGAACTTGGCGATTATACTAAATCATTTGAGTATCACTTTAAAGCAAATAAATTGGTTGAAAATAATACCCAGTTGTTTGATAATGCAGATTTAGCAATGTGTTACAACAATATCGGTTATAATTACTTATCGATTGGCAATTATCGAACCTCAATTAATTTTTTTAATAAAGGAATTAGATTAGATGATATTAAAGTTTCTTATCCATACATATATTGTAAATTAATTGAGAACAAAGTATATTCAAAATTGAATCTGAAGGATTATAAAAATATAGATTTAGATTTAAATACGACGTTGAAAATTAGAGATGAATTTAATGTGCTACAAGGCAAAAACTTCAACCGACTCTATCTTTCCTATTACTATACCGCTCTTCACGATTTGCCCAAAGCCAATCGCTATGCCCAAGAGGCGCTCGCCATTTCCAAAAGTTTCAAGGCGCCCAAAGACGAACTCATGTGTCTGAAGCAGCTCATTAAAATTAACCCCAAAAAAGCCTTATCCTACAGCAGCCAGTATATATCACTGACCGACAGCATGCAAAAAATAGAACGGCAATCCCGCAATAAGTTTGCAAAAATTGCTTTTGAAACAGATGAAATTACCAAACAAAAAGCGGCCGTGGAGGAACAATACACGCGAATTGTTTGGGTGTGTTTGATCATTAGCGTCATTTTAATTCTATTGTTTGTAATTGGAAAACAACTTCTAAAACAAAAAGAATTTAGGCTACAGCACGTACAACAGCAAGTAAATGTAGAAATATACAACCTGCTTTTGGCCCAACAAAACAAGATTGACAACGCCCGCAACAGCGAAAAAGAACGCATATCCAAAGACCTGCACGACGGCGTACTCAATCGTTTGGCCTCAACACGCATGAATCTTACAGGACTGATCAGTCAGCCTACGGCGGATAACATCAAAAAATCCAGGGAGTTGATCGAGGGAATCCAAGGAGTTGAAAAGGAAATTAGAAACATATCACATGATTTAAACAAAGACATTCTCATGAAATCGGTGAGTTTTGTCAATGTAATCACCACCTACATGGAGGAACAATATGAGGCTACCCAAATTAAAAATTTCTTGGAATTTGATTCAAAAATCAACTGGGACCGTTTTCCGGGCATAGTTAAAATCCATTTGTATCGTATTGTGCAGGAATCCATGCAAAACATTGCCAAACACGCACATGCCAGTTCAATCATTTTAAGTTTTCTGTCAGTAGAGGGAGGCGTGCGGGTAGAAATTTTTGACGACGGCGTAGGATTTTTGTTAAACAAAAAGAAAAAAGGAATAGGTTTGCAAAACATTTATAGCCGCACCGCCTCGTGTAATGGAACGGTGTTAATTGAATCAAAAAAGGGGATTGGAACAACAATCAAAGTGGTTGTTCCCTACCAAGACTAAACATCACAAAGGTAAATTATGGCACAATTGGTTCGTGTATTGATGGTTGATGACCATCCGTTTATTATAGAAGCCTATAAAAATGCCATCAAGGGGTATAATACCAAAGGGGTATACGAGTTTACGGTTGTCCAAGCCAAAGATTGTAAAACGGGTTACGAAGCCATCGTAAACGATGACAATGTGCCCTACGATATTGCTTTTTTTGATTTGAGTATGCCCACCTATGAAGAAAAAGGAATCCATTCGGGCGAAGATTTGGCTTTGTTGGTCAAAGAGCGTATGCCAGCTTGTAAGATCATCTTACTCACCATGCATTCCGAAATGCTCAAGATCAATACCATCATCAAAAACATCAACCCCAATGGGCTCGTAATCAAAAACGATTTGACCTTTGACGAGTTGTTGTTGGCTTTTGATAAAATCTTAAAAGACGAAAATTACTACAGCCAAACGGTGGTCAAATTGGTGAGCCAAATTCAGTTTGATTCCAATGAAATGGATGTGTTTGACAAACAACTGTTGTTTCATTTATCAAAAGGAGTGGGTGTAACAGAACTTTCTCAATACGTTCCTTTGGCCCCAGCAGCTATCGAAAAACGACTTGCCAACATCAAAGCGGTACTTGATTTGAACCAAGCTTCTGAAGCAGAGTTGGTGCAAGAAGCCAAAAATAAAGGGATTATTTAATTAGTCGGCCAAGGCATTCCAGCCTCTGGCTTTCAACGGAATTTTGGTATTGGCTCGGGTTATGAGGTGCATGCCTTCGGCGGCTTCAACCATATGGCCAATTATAGTAAAATTGGGATTGCCTTTTAGCTTGTCAAAATCGTCCATTTTCACCGTAAAGAGTAACTCGTAGTCTTCGCCACCATTGATGGCCACTGTTGTACTGTCCAATTGAAATTCTTCGCACACCGAAATCAACTGCGGATCCAGCGGCAATTTGTCTTCATACAAATTACAGCCCACTTCCGATTGCTTGCACAGGTGCAAAATCTCGCTCGACAATCCGTCAGAGACATCAATCATTGAAGTTGGTTTTATTTCTAACGCATGCAACAAGGTGCGCACGTCGGTTCTTGCTTCTGGCTTGAGTTGGCGTTCGATGAGGTAGGAATACGCTTCTAAATCGGGTTGCGAATTTGGGTTCACCTGAAACACTTGTTTTTCGCGTTCCAAGACTTGCAAGCCCATGTAGGCCGCACCCAAATCGCCACTCACCACCAATAAATCATTTACTTTGGCGCCGTTTCGGTATGCTAGTTCTTCTTCTGACGCTTCGCCAATGGCAGTGATGCTCAAGATTAACCCTTTTTGAGATGAGGTAGTATCGCCACCAATTACGTCTACTTTATACGTTTTGGCCGCCAAGTTAATTCCGGCAAATAATTCTTCCAAAGCCTCCAACGGAAATCGGTTGGAAACCGCCACAGAAACGGTAATTTGGGTTGGCTTGGCGTTCATGGCGCAGATGTCCGAAACATTGACTACCACGGCTTTATATCCCAAGTGTTTGAGCGGCATATAGGCCAAATCAAAATGCACGCCTTCAATGAGTAAATCGGTCGAAATAACTGCTTTTTTGTCGCCAAAATCCAATACGGCAGCATCGTCGCCAATGCCTTTGAGGGTAGAAGCTTGCGTAATTTCAAACTGATTCGTCAGGTGATCTATTAAGCCAAATTCGCCCAATTGAGAAAGGCTGGTGCGTGCCGGTGATTTATCTTCTAACATGGGAGGGAATTATATAGCGCTTTAATCATTCAATTTCAAAACGGCCATAAACGCTTCTTGTGGAATTTCTACATTCCCCACTTGGCGCATGCGTTTTTTTCCTTTTTTCTGTTTTTCAAGCAATTTACGTTTACGCGAAATATCCCCGCCATAACACTTGGCCGTTACGTCTTTTCGTAAGGCTTTGATGGTTTCACGGGCAATAATTTTGGCGCCAATGGCAGCTTGAATCGGAATATCAAATTGTTGTCTAGGAATCAATTCGCGCAATTTCTCGCACATTTTTTTTCCAATGTTGTAGGCGTTGTCTTCGTGAATCAAAGCCGAAAGCGCATCCACCGATTGAGCGTTGAGCAGCACATCGAGTTTCACCAATTTGGACGCACGCATGCCAATGGGCGAATAATCAAACGAGGCGTAACCTTTGGAAACCGTTTTCAATCGGTCGTAAAAATCAAATACAATTTCAGCCAGCGGCATGTCAAAATTCAATTCCACGCGCTCGGTTGTTAAATAGGTTTGGTTGGTGATCAAGCCTCTTTTTTCGATACACAAGGACATTACATTGCCCACAAAATCGGCTTTGGTAATGATGGTCGCTTTGATATACGGTTCTTCCACACGGTCCAAACGCGAAGGCTCAGGCAAGTCGGAGGGGTTGTTTACTACAAAACCGTTCTCGGGTTCTTTTTTGGTATAGGCCAAATACGATACGTTGGGCACCGTGGTAATTACGGTCATGTTGAATTCGCGTTCCAAACGTTCTTGGATGATTTCCATGTGCAACATGCCCAAAAATCCGCAGCGGAATCCAAAGCCCAAGGCTGCCGAACTCTCGGCGGTAAACACCAAAGAAGCGTCGTTGAGTTGCAGTTTCTCCATTGAGTTGCGCAGCTCCTCGTAGTCTTCGGTATCCACCGGATAAATCCCGGCAAATACCATGGGCTTTACGTCTTCAAACCCGGTAATCATATTGGTGGTTGGCGTTTTGGCGTCGGTAATGGTATCGCCCACTTTTACTTCTTTGGCTTCTTTGATGCCCGAAATCAAGTAGCCCACATCGCCGGCTCCAATACTATTTTTTGGCACTTGGTTGAGTTTTAAGGTCCCTACTTCGTCGGCAAAATACTCGTTGCCGGTGGCCATGAATTTTATTTTTTGCCCTTTTTTGATTTCCCCATTTTTTACGCGAAAGATGACTTCAATTCCGCGAAACGGATTGTAATGCGAATCAAAAATCAAGGCTTGCAAGGGTTCTTGCGGATCGCCTTTTGGAGCTGGAATTTTCTCAATAATGGCAGCCAATATATTTTCTACCCCAAACCCGGTTTTCCCCGAGGCATGGATAATGTCTTCTAGTTTACAGCCCAACAAATCAATGATGTCGTCGCTCACTTCTTCGGGATTGGCGCTGGGCAAATCCACCTTGTTCAATACCGGAATAATTTCCAAGTCATTTTCCAAGGCCAAATACAAATTCGAGATGGTTTGCGCCTGGATACTTTGGGCGGCATCCACAATCAGTAAGGCGCCTTCGCAGGCGGCTATCGAACGCGACACTTCGTACGAAAAATCCACGTGTCCCGGCGTATCAATCAAGTTCAAAATATATTCCTCGCCTTTGTAGGTATATTCCATCTGAATCGCATGACTTTTGATGGTAATTCCGCGCTCGCGTTCCAAGTCCATGTTGTCAAGCAATTGGGCTTTTTCTTCGCGGGCCGATACCGTTTGCGTGGCGCCCAAGAGGCGGTCGGCGAGGGTGCTTTTTCCGTGATCAATATGGGCAATAATGCAAAAATTTCGAATGTGTTTCATGAGTGT
>JAGNTC010000132.1 GCA_017987725.1 Flavobacterium sp. | reverse complement strand
CGTTCGTCATTTCCACCAGAAAAACTGTTTTTTCCTCTTGCTCTTCCAACCGCATCAATTTCATCGATAAAAATAATAGCGGGTGATTTTTCTTTGGCTTGTTTAAATAAGTCACGCACTCTAGAGGCACCCACACCCACAAACATTTCCACAAAATCTGATCCAGAAAGCGAGAAAAAGGGCACCTTGGCTTCGCCAGCTACCGCCTTGGCCAATAAGGTTTTTCCAGTTCCTGGAGGACCTACTAATAATGCGCCTTTAGGTATTTTACCACCAAGATTGGTGTACTTTTCAGGGTTTTTCAAAAACTCTACGATTTCTTGGATTTCTTCTTTGGCACCTTCCAATCCGGCCACATCTTTGAAAGTGGTTTTGATGTCTGTTTTTTCGTCAAACAATTTGGCTTTTGATTTCCCGATGTTAAATATTTGACCACCGCCACCACCGGCTCCTCCATTCATTCGGCGCATGATAAATATCCAGATCACAACAATAATCAAGATGGGCAACAAGTTGATCAAGATTTCACTCCAGTTGCTTTTGGGTACAAAATTGTAGTCTTTTAATTTGCCCTTTGCTACAGCATCTTCTAATTTTTTTTGAAATATCTCATCGTTTCCGATATCAAAAATGTAATGCGGCCCTTTGTTGGGTCGGTTCAAAACATCCTTGGCCACGGCTTTGTGGTTGCTAGATTTGAGTGCTTTATCGTTTAAAAATACCTCGGCCTCGGCTTTGTTGTATACAACTACCTTTTGCACATCGCCTGATTCCAAATAGGAATTAAACTTAGACGAAGTTGTTTTTGCGGGTTCTTGAAAACTTGATCCGCCGGTAGCAAAACTAATGATCAAGAAGATGGCAATTACCACAGCATATACAAGCCATGGGCTAATTTTCATTCCTTTGGGTTTATTGTTTGGAGTCATATCGTAGTTATGTCTTTTAGAATTTAGAAGCTATAGTGGTGATTTTGGCATCGCCCCACAGACTTTCAATGTTGTAATATTCGCGAATGTGTTTTTGAAAAACGTGCACCACAATGTTTACGTAATCCATTAACACCCATTCAGCATTGTCTGTTCCTTCCACGTGCCATGGTTTGTCTTTGATGGCTTTGGATACCGTTTTTTGAATTGAATTTACGATGGCATTTACTTGAGTATTGGAATTTCCGTTGCAAATGATAAAGTAATCACAGGCGGCATTGTCAATTTCACGTAGGTCTAAGATATCAATATCATTTCCTTTTACTTCTTCGATTCCTTTGATGATGTTTGCAAGTAAAACATCATTATTCACAGTCTTTTTAGCCATTTATTATTTTTATATAGGTTTGCAAAGTTATCATTTTTTGTCATTAATTTTGAACCTTAACAAAACAATAAATTTGCTTATTTTTTAGGCTCTCCCATGATACAAATCAAACTCAATGCCATAGATTCTACCAATACCTTTTTAAAAGCAAATAAGTCTATTTCTGAGTTGCCAAATTACACGGTTGTGACAGCAGAATATCAAACAGAAGGTCGAGGACAACATGGCGCCAAATGGACTTCTGAATCAGGTAAAAACCTTATGGCTAGCATTTTAGTTCACGATTTCTATCAAAAAAACGTCCCTGATTTTGAGTTAGTGATTGCCGTTTCGGTAGCCATTCAAGAGGTGTTGCATACGCTGAATGTGCCGGATTTATCCATAAAATGGCCCAACGACATAATGTCAGGGAATTACAAAATTGGCGGAATCTTACTCGAAAATCTGCACAAAAGCAAACACCAAGTGCACACCATAATTGGATTAGGTCTCAATGTCAATCAATTGCATTTTGATGGAATTCCTTCAGCGGGTTCTTTGGCGCTTGTTTGTAAACGGGAGTTTGATCGGCAAGCACTTTTGGAACAACTGGTCAATCACCTTCAACACACATTATCAAATTGGGAGACACGAAGAAATCATGCCAAAGAGGTTTACGAAAAATCGCTTTTTTGCAAAGGAAAAATCGCCAATTTTAAATCCAGTAACGGCAGTTTTGAAGGTACGATCGTAGGTGTAAACGAACAGGGAAAATTAATTGTACAGCAGTTAGAATGTGTCGAAATGGCCTATGACCTGAAAGAAATTCAGCTCATTTATTGATAATTCACAATTTAAATGGCTCGCCTAAATAAAAGTTAATCAAGGCGTTATTGTACAGCAATTCATAGTTTGATTGAATTAAATCAGCCCGGGCGTTGTTGTATTGGTTTTTGGTGATGTTCAACTCATTGGTATTAATTTTTCCCAATTCAAACTTGAGCGCGTCCGCCTCGTAACTTTTTTTCGAAAATTCCAATGCAATCGAGGCAGTTTCCACTTTTTTACGGGCTGTTTTCGTGTCATTAATTGCCTTTGTGGCTTCCTGGGTAATTTGATTGCGAACCCGGTCTATTTGAATGCCAGCTTGTTTGAGTCCTCCTTTGGCTTGTTTAATTCTTGAAAATGTATTGAGTTGATTGAAAATCGGAATAATTAAATTAAAGCGTAGAAAGCCGTTCCGGTTTCTGTCAAATTGCAACTCTTGGTCTACCAGCTCAAGATTAGAAAAGGATGAAGTTCGGTATACAAATTCGGCATTTAGCTCCGGATACCGAAAGGATCGTGCCACAGCAAGTGCTGCTTTGGCTCGGGTTTCACGAAGCAAACTCATGCTTGTCAAAGGATGAAAATCGATAATTTTTGAGGTAATTTCAGCGGTGTTAGTTTGTGAAAGTACAGCAGAGTCAAGTTCAACTTTCGGTTCTTCAAGAACGAATTCTTCTTGCATGGGTACATTCATGAGTTGTTTTAAGCGCACCCAATTGTCAATTAATTTGTTGTTGTTGTTTACCAAATCGAGTTCTTCGTTTGCTTTTTGAGTTTTTAATTTAAACACCTCACTTTCAGCAATTACGCCCGCTTCATATTTGAGTTGAGCCAACGCCAATTGCTTTTCGCTTAGTTCAATTTGCTGTGCATTTATTTTTACTAATTCCGTTAAATATAGGGTAGTGAGGTAACTCTCGGCCAATGAAATGGTGATTTCACGTATTTGTTGCTGGCTGTTCAATTTTGAAATAGCATAGTCTTGCTTTTGCATTTTTATGGTATTCCACACATTAAAGCCCGAGAATAAATTAAAGTTTGAACGAACTGTTCCGCGCGTTTCCCGAACGGTGTTGTCAATGTAGGAATTGGTGTTAAAGTCATAGATTTGATTGAACCGCGCACGCTGAATTCCCTCTGCACGCAATTCGGGAGCCAATCTTCCATAACTTGCCTTGTATTGGTATTTAAGGACTTCTTCGTTTACATTCGCCGATTGGATCTCCAGGTTTTGTTTCATAGCCAAAGCCAAACAATCCGAAAAATTGAGTGTTTTTTGCCCAAAAGCAAATACAGACAGCAAACAACAAATGCTCAAGAAAAACTGTTTCATTAATTGATGCTTTCGTCCATTTTATTGAACAATTTTTTGAAGATATATTGATACAAAGGCATGCGCTCTAGAATTACCTCGCCATTCAATCGGTATCCTGCTTTGAGCACAATATTGGGGTTGTGTTTGTAAATGGTTGCCAAACAATAAAAGGTTTTGTTCACATCAGAAGGGGAGACATAGGTAATTTTTCCCTTAATGGCGCCAAATCGAAAATAATTGAATGCATCCAATTTTAAATTTATTTCTTGTCCTTTGTGTACATAGGCTAAATCCACTTCATCCAAGGTTACTTTGGCATAGAATTGTTCTTTTTTAGGCGCTACAATAGATAACAATTCTCCTTTTGGTATAATTTCTAAATTTTGCTGCGCATTGTACAAGTTCGAAACGGTCCCATCAAATGGAGCAACCACAATTAGTTTGTTGATTTCGTCTTTGATGTAATTCAGGGTGTGGCTGTCGTCCTTCATTTTTGTTTGAATTTCTTCCAGATCCCTTTTGTAACCCTCTAAATTGTTATCCACGTCAATGATGTTGCGTTTCAAGTCGTTTTTGGTTCGGGCGTAGTTGTTAGACAAATTCTCGTAGTCAAAGTTTTTGCTGGACGACACCGATTTCATGTCCACCTGAGTTTTTTTGTCGTCCAAATTTCGGTTTTTGGTATCGGTCAATTCATAACGTGAAATGGCCCCTTTTGCAAAAAGTAAGGAATCTGTCTTGAATTTATCGTTCCAAATGGAATTTTGCTGCGCGGCCAAATTGATTTTGTTGTTCAACAAACGAATGTCTTGCTCGGTTTTTTTTCGGTCGGTTGCGTAGATATTGGATTGTATTTGCAGCAACTGTTGTAAGGCTTTTTTTCGCTCTTGTGTGTTGGAAATTAAGACCTTAATTATTTTAACTTTCTGTTCCATGGACTGGATGTCGGTAGTTAAAACATTAAAGTCGGCTTCTGTTTTTTTGTTTTCTAAAACAAACAAGGTATCTCCTTTTTCCACTTCTTGACCTTCTTTCACCGCTACACGAAGTACACGAACCTCGTCCGGGGCATTGATTTTCAATTGGGGAGTGTCCGAATAAATGTTGCCTTCTTTAAATTTTACGGTATCATTCAAATTCAATACACAAATCATGAGAATAGCAATAGCAACAAACACAACCAAAAACCGGTTTAGAATTTTAATAAAATTTATGGAATTGGTATTATAAAACGAAAAGTTCTCCATCTGAAATTTTATAAGTTGAGTTAAATTGAATGTGGTGAATCGGTTCGTGAGAAATAATGATATACGTTTTCGATTGATCGGTATTGATGAGCGCTTCAACCTTGTCTCTTGATTCGTTGTCCATCCCTGAAAGCACTTCGTCTAAAATAATTAGTTCGGCATCGGCAAATAAAGCGCGTAACAACAGTATTTTTTTGCGTTGACCAGTAGATAAATTTTTCCCGTTTTCATTGATGATGAACTCAAGTCCTTCGTCTTTACCCGCAATAAACGCATACAAATTTATTTGTTCCGCCAAATCTAAAATGCGCTCAATGCTGATTTCTTTGCCCAAGGCAATGTTGTTGTAAAGGGAATCGTTAAACAAAATATCTTCGTTGGTGACCAACAAAATTTTGTCTTTTACGGTTTCTTCGTTGTAGAATTTTTTGTCTCTTCCGTTGATCAATACATGGCCAGCGGTGGGGTGGTAAAGTGTAGTCAATATTTTACTAAACGTGGATTTACCAGATCCATTTTGCCCTTCAATTTTTATCTTATCTCCTTTAGATATTGTTAAATCAATGTCTTTTAATATTAGTTCATGTGGCATATAGCCAAAATTAATTTTTTTAAACTCAATCGTTTCCAAGCTAAAATCGGTCATGCCACCCTGTGCTACTTGTCCAGCTTTTTCATCAAAATCCAAATATCTTTTTAAAATTACCTCGTTTTCTTGTAGCGTCATGTTGTCATCTAAAATGCCTTTTAACGAGGAAAATATTTTGGAAGACAAAGCAATAAAGGTTACAATCTGACCCAAACTGATGGATTGCGTTTCAATTGCCGACATTGTTAAAAAGATGATGATGAGCATGGAAGAGCAAATCACAATTAAGGCGACTACAAATTTGTTGATCAAATCAACGTAGCCATTACGCAACTGAATTTTTAGGTAATCGTTTATACTCGCGTAGATTTTATTGGAGTAAAAACGTTCAATTTTAAAACTCTTTATCACCTGAATGCCCTCTACTTTTTCCATCATTTTAGAGACGAAATCGGCTTTACGGATGTATCGCATGCGCTCGTTTTGTTTCAAGTAGGGTGTAATAAACTTGAACCACAAAATAAACAAGACCATGACAATCAACACAATGAAAGTCAATGATTTATCGATCAAAAACAAGATAAACAAGGAGTAAACCGCCAC
>JAGNTC010000016.1 GCA_017987725.1 Flavobacterium sp. | reverse complement strand
GAATAAATTGTGCCCAGTTTGTTTTAGTTTGTGCTGAAATCATACGTAATTTTTTAGTTGGTTTTGGTTTGTTTTCTTATTGAATAGCCCGAATTAATTCCCTGCTTTCAAAATTTTCATAAATATAGCTTTATTATAAAATGAGCTCTGAAATTTCGTGAATAGTTATCAACGAAATCGATTTCATTGTACATCTAACAAAAATATTACAACGTTTGAGTAATGCATTAATCCGCTTTCATAACAGCCGATTTAGGTCCGATTCCCGCCGCATTAAACGCTTCAATTTGAAAATAATAGGCAGCTGATTTATCAAGACCTGAAAAGTAATATTCATTTTTCCCATAAACCATAATTGACCCATACAGTTTATCAGGTGATTTACCAAAGTAAATAACATATCCATCGGCGAGTGGTTCCTGTTGCCATTTGAACCATACATTTCTGCGTTCACCTTTAATTTTCGGGCCAGACCGAAGTGGAACAAATTGATTCACTACATTTGGTTTTGCCGTGTTTTGTATCCCAAAAACCCGTAGACCACTTAAGGCAAATTTTCCCGTAGGCATAGCCACATTTTCCAATTTAACATACCGAGCCTGAATGGGTTTATTGAATTCGTGATAAGCATGCGGAGCATCAATTGTACTCGAACTTTGATCCAAAAAAACGCTCCACTTTTTACCGTCTAAAGAGGATGACAATCGATACTTATGTCCGGTTGTTGAAACAGGTTTGCCCATGATTTCAGCATCTTGATCAGCAAAATTAAGTTGTATAGCATGAATTGTACTGGTCTCACCCATATCAGACACGATGAACTCACCCGCTAACCCAGTTTTAGCTGACCAATAGGTTTTGATGTCCTCATCGACTGAAAAATTGGGTTGATACCCTCCTAAGGTTGAAGAAACCTTGACCGGCTTATTGTAATTCAACAACATCCAACCACGAAACGAACCCTGCAGATGATCTTTCTGTAATCCGGGCAAATAGGTTGGATAATCGCCATAGGCAGTCGTACTATACAGTATGTCGTCTGAATCAAATCCGGCTGGCCAAATTCCCAATCGACGTTCAAAATTATTTTTTGTACATACACCAATAGTCGAAACATGCCAATAGGCACCAAAAGCATCTTGAAAAGTTGCTCCGTGACCAGCACCTCTGGCAAAACCACCCGGTTTATAAGAGAACGGATTATGTGACTGATAGTCAAATGGTCCTAAAGGGCTATTGCCCACATATACACCATCAGCATATCCACTAAATTCTGTTCCAGGCGCACCGTATTGTAAATAATATTTTTGTTTGTATTTTGTCATAAATGCACCTTCAGTAAACGGCTGTAAAAAAGTATTGTCGTTGTGTTCACCAAACCGTTCCCAACCGTGTTCGTCATCATTTAGGGCCAAAACGGGAATTCGTTCTCCCTCGGGCTGAAATGTTTTGCGGTTTAGTTTTACTCCATATAACGGATATAAGTTACTCGAACCGTAATATTCATATAGTTCATCTTTCTCTTGATCCCAAAAAATTTGGGGATCCCAAGCCGCAGCCTCTGACTTATGGACAAGTTCTTTCCATTGTTTTTGATCGGGTTGCGTACTCATCCAAATTGGAAAATCTTTGCCTTGGGTAGAACCTACCACTAAAAGTGTATCATTCACAAAGGAAAGTGAGGGCGCACACAGTTCATCATATACTTTGTGCTCGGGTCTGAGAAACTTTTGAGAAATAAAGTTCCAATTTAACATATCTGTGCTGTGCCAATACCCCCATTGATTGGTCGAAAACAAATAATACTTGCCCTTGAAAAAAGTAATTACGGGATCAGCAGTTGCTCGGTGTTTTCCTTGGGTTACAAAATTTGGGATTGGACAATACCCATAATCTATGTCAATTGGATTGCAATAAGTTTGTTGCTGCGCATTTGAAGCATAAGAGAAAAGTATACTTATCAATAAGGAGCGTAATTTATGTTTCATCATTCTTAAATGTTATAGCGCAGCAATCAAGTGTGTGCCATTAGTTTAGTGGTTCAAAACTAATGGCCGTTCCGCCTCCAGCAACTAAATTCAAATCCAACTTCGATTTAGACGTAACTGTAAGCGTTTTAATTTCATAGGCTTTGGGATTGCTTTCCCAATGTGCATTTTTAGCATCTTGGTACAGAATCGCTTTGTACTTTTGGCCTTTAGTCAAGAAGTCAAGGGACAGCGTTGTTTTGCGTGGCTTTTCATCGGTGATGGCACCCAAAAACCATCGTTCTCCATTTTTCTCTTTTCTGGCTACAGTCAAATAATCTCCTGGCTCGGCCTCTAAATACTTACTGTCTTGCCAATCCACTGCCACGTCTTTGATGAACTGAAACGCATCGAGGTGTTTTTCGTAATTCTCGGGTAAATCGGCTGCCATTTGAATGGGCGAATACATGGTTACATACAATGCCAACTGCTTGGCCAAGGTCGTGTGCACCTGTTCTTTTTTGTTTTTGTCGTAGACATTCATTTTGATCTCAAAAATCCCAGGAGTATAATCCATGGGGCCTCCCAACAATCGAGTAAAGGGCAAAATGGTTTCGTGCATGGGCGGATTTCCTATACTCCAAGCATTGAATTCATTTCCTCGGGCGGCCTCGGCAGCAATGTAATTGGGATAGGTTCGGTTGTAGCCCGTTAAGCGAGAACTCTCGTGCGAATTGACCATTAGTTTATAATCGGCCGCACGTTGCACCACAAAATTGTAATGATTGACCATGGCTTGTCCGTCATGGAATTCACCACGCGGAATAATACGGCCCACATAACCGGTTTTGACTGCCGGATAATTGTATTTGATCATGTTTTCAAACGCGCGATCCAAGTGCCTTTCGTAATTGCCTACCGAACCTGAGGTTTCGTGGTGCATAATCATTTTAACGTTTTTGGCTTTGGCATAATTCGAAATTTCTGCTATGTCAAAATCAGGGTAAGGGGTTGTAAAATCAAACACATCTTCTTTCCAATTGCCAAACCAATCTTCCCAGCCGGTATTCCATCCTTCGACCAATACACCATCAAAACCGTGTTTGGCTGCAAAATCAATGTATTTTTTGGTTTTGGCTGTGGTTGCACCGTGACGCCCAGATGGTATTAAATTACCCGCTGCATTTTGAGCATTTTGTGACCCAGCATAATCCCATGTAGCAACGCCCACATGCATTTCCCACCATATTCCTACATATTTCATGGGTTTAATCCAGGACGTGTCGTCGAGTTTACATGGCTCATTGAGATTGAAAATCATTTTGGAACCTACGATATCGCGTGCATCATCACTCACCATTATTGTTCTCCAAGGAGAGGCAAATGGGGTACGCAAATAGGCTTTGTCACCAATGGCATTGGGCACTAAATTAGAGGTAAATCGATACTCGGCAGGCACAGCGTCTAAATGCATGACCGGGTAATTGTTTACCGCCGCTTCAAATAAATTGATGTACAAGCCCTCAGCCGATTTCAACTGCAATGGCGTTTGGACGCGCATTTTGTTTTGAATCGATTTTAAAGCGATACCATTGTTTTTGTCAACTAAATCGGTGTTGATTTGTGAAATTTTTGATTCTGTATACGGGTATTCTTGGCTGTCGTAATCGCCGGGCAACCAAAAAGCTTTATGGTCACCAGCCAAGTTAAATTCGGTTTTCTCTTCAGAGATCACAAAATAAGATAGATTGTCTTGTTTGGGTACTTCATAGCGAAACGCCACACCTTCATCAAACACACGAAAAATCAAATTCAATTGGCGGTTGGTTGCCATCTGAGTTAAATTGATAATCAAGTCGTGGTATTGGTTGATGTACTCTGATTTTTCGCCCAAGACCGGTTTCCATGATCCATTGTAGGTATTGGTTTTGGTACCCGTAACCGTAAAATGTGAAGCCAAATCGGCACTGTCTTTGAGGTAGATCCCTAACAAACTAGTTAGGATCACAGGTTTGTCTTTGTAGGTTACGGTGTAACTAGGTGTTCCTTTTTCAGCCAATTGAAAGGTTAACGTAATAAATTGATTGGGCGATTGCACGCGTTGGGCTTTTGTAACAAAACAAAAACAAATAAGTAAAATACAAATACTATTTTTCATGATGGGTAGATAAATTTGTGCGAAGATAAAATAAGTACAAAAACAGCAGGAAATATGCCTGTCTTATTTATTGCACTTTGAAATTATTATGGTTTAAGCGTAAAACTAGTTTTATTTTGAGTAGCCGAAGACCCACCGATAAACACTTCAAATTCGCCTGGTTCGGCAACCCAAACTAAATCAGAATTATAAAACTTTAAATCGTCTGCGCTAATGACAAATTGAACTGTTTTGGTCTCCCCTTTTGCAATTTTTATTTTTTCAAATCCTTTGAGTTCTTTGAGCGGTCTAGTTGACGAGCCAACCAAATCACGAATATACATTTGCACCACTTCTTGTCCATCAAAATCACCTGTATTTGTAATGGATACAGCTGCCGTAATGGAATCATTAACCGACATGTGTTGCTGAGATAATTGTGGCGCTGAATAACTAAACTGCGTATAACTTAACCCAAAACCAAAAGGAAATAAGGGATCGTTGCGTTCGTCAATGTAATTCGATTTAAATTTTTCAAAAATACCATCGGAATTACCTAATGGTCTTCCTGTATTTTTTGCACTGTAATAAATGGGGATCTGTCCCACACTTCTTGGAAAAGTTGTGGTTAATTTCCCTGAGGGATTTTCATCACCAAACAATACATCCGCTATAGCTAAACCAGCCTCACTTCCGGGAAACCAAACATCTAATATGGATGAAACCGTTTGGTTCTCCTCGTTTAAGACCAAGGGTCTACCATTAAACAACACAAGAATTACAGGTTTTCCTGTTTGCAAGAGCGCACGCAGTAGTTCTTTTTGGGCAGTTGGAATTTCTAATTGGGTTCGGCTACTACATTCGCCACTCATTTCGGCAGATTCACCCAAAGCAGCTACAATCACATCGGCTTTTTGAGCTACTGCTAAGGCTTCTGAAAGTAAGGCTTCTGGAGATCGATCATCTCTACGCAAGCCTTTGCCAAACATAGTTGCTCGCGTTTCGAATGCTGCATCGTGGTCTAAATTACTGCCCTTTGCATACAAAAGTGTGGCCTGGTTTCCAATAACAGTTTGCATCCCGGCTCGCAACGAGATAGAACGATCTTGTTGTGTAGCCACGCTCCATGTTCCAGCCATGTTTTCGGGGGCATCAGCCAATGGACCAATCAGAGCAATAACTCCAGACTTCTTAAGTGGTAAATATTTTTTTTCGTTTTTCAATAACACGCAAGACTGTGCGGCTATTTTTCTAGCCTCTTGGCGATTACTTGTTGTGTATAAATCTGTTTTTGAACGACTTAAATTACAATACTTATACGGATCTTGAAATAATCCCAAATCATATTTAGCATTTAAAACCAATTTTACAGCAGCATCAATTTGTTCAATACGAATCGAATTATCTGCCAAAGAGGATGGCAATGTTTTTAAAAATCCCTCTCCAACCATGTCCATTTGAATCCCTGCTTCAAGTGCTTTTGCTGAAACGGTTTTTAAATCCCCTATTCCGTGCTCAACTAACTCGTTTATTCCTGTATAATCTGTCACTACAAAACCAGGAAACTTCCATTGGTTTCGCAATACTTCGGTCATCAACCACTTATTGGCCGTGGCAGGAATGCCATCAATTTCATTAAATGAGGCCATAACTGAGCCCGCGCCAGCGTCAATGGCCGCTTTGTATGGGGGAAAATAGTCGTTGTACATGCGCACCCTGCTCATGTCTACGGTATTGTAATCTCTTCCTCCTTCAGGTGCACCATATAATGCAAAATGTTTCACGCACGATAAAATAGTATGGGGATGTGCCAAATCATTTCCTTGATAACCAGAAACCATTGCCTTAGCGATTTGACTTCCTAAATAAGGATCTTCTCCTGAACCCTCTGATATTCTGCCCCAACGGGGATCACGCGAAATATCAACCATGGGTGAAAAAGTCCAATTAATTCCGTCGGCACTGGCCTCAAATGCAGCAATTTGAGCCGAACGTTTTATGGCCGACATATCCCATGAGCACGATAAACCTAACGGAATGGGAAAGGTTGTTTCATAGCCATGAATGACATCCATTCCAAAAAGCAACGGAATTTTTAGACGACTTTTTTCTACCGCAAGTTTTTGTACTTCCCTAATTTTTTTGGCGGATTTGATATTAAATAATCCACCTACTTCTCCTTTTTCAATTTTTTTTGCAATATCAGAGGAACTGGCTTGACCTGTGGTAATATCACCAGATGTGGGTAAGTTTAATTGACCCAGTTTTTCAGCTAAAGTCATTGATTGTATTAACTTATCAATAAATTGATCTTTTGGCAGCAAAGTTGATTTTGCATGTTGAGCTTGGCTTGATATGCCCAATAAAACAACAGATAAAACAAGTAAGGCAGTCGATTTCATACGTATAAGTTAATTTATTTTGATTTGAGCAAACAGCCAATCGTATATATCTTTGGAGTTGTACACTCGTGACCAACTGTCGTGATTAGCGTCGTCAAAAATAATCAAGGAAACATTAGAATTACATTTTTTTAGTTTAGAATACATGTCAATTGAATAATCTACTGACACCACATCGTCTAGTAAACCATGGTACATTTTAATTGGAATGTTTTTCAAAGCACAGGCTTCTAATATGGGTAGACGGTCAACAAAACCAGCAATGGGAACTACAGCCGCAAAAGTTGAAGGATGTGCACAAACTAAATTCCACGCACCCCAGGCTCCCATACTAAGGCCTGTAAGGTAAATGCGTTGTGAATCAATATTATTTTCGGCGACAATTTTTGAAATTAATCGATACAAAACTTCTTCATTCCAATACTCATTTTCTGGGCATTGCGGCGCTAAAATATAAGCGTCTAAAGGGGTTGTTGCGGCATATTTTAGAGGTCCGTGAATGCCAACTAGATCTATTGAGTTGCCTCTTTCACCAGATCCATGTAAAAAAACAAGTAACGGCTTGGCCGAACGAGTAGCATTTGGAGATTGGAGTACATAACCGTAGGAAACGTCCTTTTGTAAGGTGGTACTAAATACAGTTGCTTGTTGAGACCAAGCTATGCCGGATACCATATACAACGTAAAAAATACCAACCTAAAGTGCATACCTAAAAGTTGTATTTTGTAGAATGAAATCCCAAACGAATCAATCCTGTTTTAACCTCGGGTGCATTCATAAACAAAGTCCACAAAAGTCCTGTACGGTAATTTTCAATCATTGGGGTAATAGTTCCTTGATCAATGGCTAAATACCTTTTTGTGTACCAATTATGGTGAGGTGAAAAGGCATCGTAAGGTCCGGCAACTCCAATCAGACGACCTTTCCATTCTTCATTCTCATAAAAAAACCGTAAGGCTTTCATCGATTCTTCAGGTGTGTAGGGAAATGATGACAAAGCCGCCGTTGGGCTTATTACTCCCCTATCGTTGCCTGGCTTGTGATCAGTATAGCCCACCGAGCCATTCGCATTTCTAGTATAACTGGCTGTAAGCCCCCAACATTTATCAGAATAACCAATCCAACCTACAGAATTTGTTGCACAGTAGGTGTACATTATTTTAGCATGATTTTTAGTTAAATCCCAATAATTAGCATATTGATCACTTAAACCATTAGGATCTAATCCTAAATAGGAATAATGTGCCCAAAACATAGGGCCAACTGAGGTTGATCCATTGTATTTCAAAATCAAGGGAATGCCATACACAGACACTGGGCTTGTAATATTTCCGTTTCTTGCCCAAGCATCATGATAGGCAGCCGTTGGAATTGGATGTGTGGGTGAAGACGAACCCATCACATAAGTAATTAAACACTCATTATACCCCTCCAATTTGAAATTAATTTGCCAGCCATAAGTAGGAGACCAATGCCAATACATCGCATTTTCTCCACGGGTGTACCAATCCCACTCTACTCCTTTCCATAATTCATCGGCTTTTAGAGCTATAGCTTGTTCTTCAGTCGTGCCATTTTTGAAATATTCACGCACACAAATCAGTGCTTGACACATAAACGAAGTTTCCACTATATCTCCTCCGTTATCTGTAGTGCCAAATGGAACGACATTACCGTTAGAACCATTCACCCAATGTGACCATGCACCGTGGAAACGATCAGCATTCTCTAGAAAAGTTAATGCAGTAGTAAGTCGAGAAACAGCTTCTGCTCTGGAAACAAAACCTCTTTCTACACCTACAATCAAATTCATTAACCCAAAGCCAGATCCGCCGGTTGTTACCAAATTAGCATCTACATAGGGTTCGTCTACATGATAGCGTTCTCGAGCCAACTTTGAATTGGTCTCGGCATAATCCCAAAAATAATTGAATGCATCTTGTTGTGCTTTATCCAATAATTCATTATCCGTCAATACGACAGGATTGTTTTGTGTATTGTTAGGCTTATCAGCACATGATAACATGCCTATAGAAAGAAAAATGAAAATATACTTGAGATGCATCATGGTAAAAAATTAAGTGTTTCAAGTAAAAAAAGTCCGGTAAAAAACCGGACTTTTTCTCTTTTTTTTAAAAAAAATTATCTTCCTGCCAACTCTAACTCATACAATGAACCGATTTCAGAAGGAGTTAAGGCTTTGTCATAAATTCTTAACTCGTCAACTTGACCATTCAATGCTTTATTCCAAGCATCTGCATTTGTTCCAGTTACCACATTTTCAAGCGCTCCGATTACAGGACGTGTTGGTAAGAAATGATTCAAAGGTTTTGCAGCTCCACCGTTTCTTACTTCCCATGCGCCATTTGAAATTTTAACACCATTTACATAAATTTTGTTCGTTCCAGTTGGACCGTCAAAGATGTATACAATGTGTGCCCATTTACCACCAATTTTGTTTGGAGCCCAGTTGTGGGTGTTGTCCATCCATGGCTCTTGTTTGATCATGTTTACAGCATCCCCACCAAACTCAGAACCATCGTCGTTTTTGATTCTGAATACCCCTTTTACTTGGATAGAATCACTAGTTGTTAAACCGTGTGTTTCTCCTAAAAGGTTCAAGTTTCCAAATGTTTCACCTGTACGAGTCAATGAAAAAATAGGTGAAATGTTACTTGGTCCACCAGCTTCTAATTTCGTATTCGAAATTTTTGCCCAACAGCTAATAGTTACACTACCTGAAGTAGAATTTAAAGCAGCGATGGCTGGGTAAGCCATAAACCCTGTACTAAAGCTAGCTGCTTGACCTTTCACCCCAGCCACGTAAGAAGTAGCTTGAGTAGTTGTTGGTGCTGTATTTGATACAGACTCGATACCATTTCCGTTCAAAGGCCAGTAGGCTTTCAAAAATGAGGCAGCAACTTCATTTGCATTGTTGTATCCATTAATTGGAGGCAATGATTCAGATGAACTACTGCAGCTTGTAACTACGGCAGTAACTGCCATACCTAACACTAAAGAAGAAATTAAAAATTTGTTTGTTTTCATAATAAAAAGTATTAAATGGTTAAAGTTAAAAAAATTAATATCCAGCGTTTTGTAGTAACAGACCTCCACTTTGTGTGATTAGATCTATAGGAATGGGAAATAATTCATGTTTACCAACAATAAATGTTTTTCCGTTTTGTGCCATTTTGGTCTGAGCTTGACCAGTTCGAACCAAATCAAACCAACGATCGTGTTCCATAGCCATTTCTAAATGACGTTCTTCATAGAGTTGTTCTAAGCTAATTGAAGTCAATTCTGATAAACCAGCACGTGTACGTATGCGATTAACTTGCAAAAGGGCTTCTGAACTGTTGCCCAATTGCAATGCAGCCTCGGCGCGAATCAGTAAAATATCACTAAACTTGAGTATGCGCAAATTCTTAGCCGTTTCGCCTTTGTTTCCATTCCATGATTCTACAACACTACTCTGGTAGGCTTTGTAATTGTATCGTGAATTATTCCATGTGGGTGATCCTTCAAAACCATCCCATAAAGAAAAAGGTGTTGATTGTACAAATAAAATAGTAGCATTTTTTCGTAAATCTCCAGCTGAATAGGCATTAACTAAACTTGATGAAGGCGTATTGAATCCCCAACCCAAATCGGGAGTTCCTCTTGGACCTTGAACATCGGTGTAGCCAACAATACCTTTTGACAAGGTGGCCTGTACCTCGAATATTGACTCCGTTCCGTTTTCGCCAATTTCTTTCCACACATCTGCATAATTGGTCATCAATCCATAGATTCCCGAATTGATAACTAACTCACTGGTATCATAGGCTTTTTGCCATTGCTCTTGATACAAATAGGATTTAGCCAACAGGGCTTGAGCAGCTCCTTTACTGGCTCTTCCCAAATCAGATTGAGCGTATTGCGTTTTGGCAGGAAGTTTCTCAATGGCATCCAACAAATCTGCTTCAATTTGGGCATAGGTCTCTGCTTTTGACTTTCGATTATAAACTACAGCGTTTACCGTTTCGATGTCTGTGATTTCTATTTTGGAAGTAACCAATGGTACTCCACCAAAACAGCGAACCAAATCAAAATACCAAAGCGCGCGTAAAAATTTTGCTTCCCCAATAAGTCTGTTTTTGAGGTTTTGATCTATCGTTAGTCGTTCTAAGTAATAGATTGCGTTATTGGCTCTATAAATACCATCGTAACGTGAATCCCAGACGTCTTTGAAAGAAAGTAAATTCGATTCAAAATTAAGGGCATCCAATTTGTGTTTATCGGTCCCCGTATCACCAGGAGTCGATCCTTTATCGGCATCATCAGAAGTAATACTTGTTACGCCAATCCACGCAAAGGAACTCATATTCCAATCCAGCAATTTATTGTACACTCCATTTACCAACTGAATTGCATTGTCAGGGTTATTTAAAAAATCAAACTCTGACATTGCGTCATTTGGTTCAACATTTAGATCGTCACTACAAGAAACCGAGACAAATAGTAAAGCAAGTAAATATAATTGAAACTTTTTCATGATTTATAGACTTAGGTTAAGACCAAAAACAAAAGATTTATTCGTTGGATAGGCGTCTAATTCTATACCTGCACCCCCAAGTGGATCGCCTGTAATTTCAGGAGAATAACCTGAATATTTGGTAAATATAAAAGGATTTGTTGCCGTAAAATAAACCCTCATTTTTGCAATTTTATCTGTAAAGCTTGGAACATTATACCCTAAGGTGATGTTGTTTATACGCCAATATGCGCCGTCTTCAAGATAAAAGGTTGAAGCCAAGGGTATATCATTAAATGGTTTTGGATTGGCCGCGTTAGTGTTAGAGGGTGTCCAAAAATTGGTCAATAGCGCATGTTCTATATTTTCTCCTCCAAAACGTTGGGCTTTTTTACCGTTATAAATTTTATTTCCACCAACACCATAAGTATAGACTGAAAAATCAAAGCGTTTGTAGTTGAAACCAAAATTAAAACCGTACGTGTAGGTTGGCAGATATGAACCTGCTATAATTTTTTGATCGCTATAGGTAAATCCACCATCCGCATTCAAACCTGTAACTTGATAAACGTAAAAACTACCTAATGATTCTCCTTCAACAACTTGTTTTACATTGATTCCGTTGTTTAAACTTCCACCTATTAAATTCTGAAAAAATGGATTATATACACTAGATAAAGTATTGTTGTTAAGCGCTATATTTCCTTCCACAAAATAGGACCAATTTTTATTGATTTCTTTTCTCCAGCTTAAAGATAGTTCCATTCCTTTGTTGGTTACTTCTCCTGCATTTACATATACCTGACCTGGAGAAAGCGAAGCAGGATAATTTACCGGTAAAATAACTTTATCTGATTTGCGGTTGTAAAAATCAAAAGATCCAGAAAGTTTATTGTCTAACATTTTAAAATCAAATCCAAGATCAATTTCTTTCATTTTCTCCCAAGTTAAATTTTCATCAATTTGATAGGGAATGCTAGAACCGGGATTGATTACTTGGCCATTTCCAAGGGCATAATTATATCCTGAGCCAAAAAGCAAGGTATTTACGGATGGCGTTCCTCTTCCGTTACCTACAATACCGTAACCTCCTCGCAACTTTAAGTATGTAATTGACTTAATTTTTTGAAAGAATTCTTCATTACTCAACACCCAACCGGCAGAAACAGAAGGAAAATTGTCCCAACGGTTATTGGCTTTAAAAATACTAATTCCCTCTCGGCGCACCAATGCAGTAAAAAGGTATTTTTTATTGAATTCATATTCTACACGAGTAAAATAAGCCAAGGATACCGATGGAGTACTATGAAAATTATTGACCACTGAACCTGGATCGATTTCCTCATTATTGGTAGAAAAATTTAAATACCAATAATTGGATTGCTCAGATACATTATACCTGGTAGCTGAGAATGATTCAAAATTGTTATTTGTAGTTCTTGACATCCCTACCAAAGCTGTAATATCGTGTTTTCCAAATGCTTTTTTATAGGTTAAATAGTTGTCAAAATTCCAAATATAAGAATCCGATCTAAAAATAGACAATGAATTAATTCGGTTGGGTGTGGGGTAATCGGTTAGCTGTTTGGTAGGGTTTTGATGCAACCAAATGTCTCGCATGGCGCTAAATGAATATCCTTTATTTTGGTCATATGTTGCACCAAAATTGGAATTAAAAAGCAAATCAGAAGTCAATTTTAGCTCTACGGCAACCGATCCAAATAAATTGAGTCCTTTGTTTTGTTGATTAGCAAAAAATAAATCGGCAGCCGGATTTGATACATTGTTGTAACGAATACCATCTATATCATTTATTCCTTGTGCATTCAACAATGGAACAGCAAAACGACCTGTAGCATTGTATACTGGCATAATTGGCGCCTGCTTGTATGCACTTGTAAAAGCAGATAAAGGCTTTGGTGTATTGCCTGTAATGGACATGTTTATGAACTGTGTAACCTTGATCTTGTTTTCAAGAAATTTGAATTCATTTTTACTCACTAGATTGGTACGTTTAAACTCCGTTCCATTCAAAATACCTTTTTCGGTGTAGTTGGATGCACCAAAATAGTAATTGGCCGACTCGTTTCCTCCAGAAAGAGAAACAGCAGTATTGGTTACCTCACCATTTCCTGTAATTTCATCAAGCCAATCGGTATCTACTGGCTGATCAAAATTAAAATATGAGGATGAACCAAGGGCTACATTATTGTAATACACATAACGATAGGCATTTGAAAGTTTTACTTTCTTTTGAATCGTTTTGAGACCAATGAAGCTTTCAAGGGTAACTTTGAGTTTTCCTTTAGCCCCTTTTTTGGTTGTAATTAACACTACCCCATTTGAACCTTTTTGACCATAAATGGCTAGTGAAGCTGCATCTTTTAATATGTCAATAGTGTTAATATCATTCGGGCTAATTCCATTTAATCCATTGGTTTCAGCACCATCAATGATATACAATGGAGAACGACCTCCTAAAACTGTACCTAAGCCTCTTATAATTATGGTAGGTGCAGCTCCCGGCTCATCATTGGTAACAATGTTCACACCTGCTGCTTTACCTTGTATGGCTTGAATGGCAGATTGAGCGGGCATTTTGAGCAATTCATCTGATTTAATCTGTACAACTGAACCTGTAATAGCTCCTTTTTTCTTGGCGCCATATCCCACAATTACTACCTCTTCAAGGTTATTAGAAACCGGAGTAAGTTGTATAGTCATAAATGATTCTGTAAACTTGACAATTTTAGTTTCAGCACCTAAATAAGAAAATTTTAAAGGAGTATTGGGGGAAGACTGAATTGAAAAAGCACCATCAATTGACGTTTCTACAGCTACATTCGTTTGTGTGTTTAACACCAATACACCCGGAAAGGGCAAGCCATTTTCATCTACCACTTTACCAGTAGCCATTTGTCCAACAGCCTGCTGAACAATAAGCAGTATAAGGGCGGTAAAAAAATTAAATCTATTGCTTCTTGTTGAAATCATTGTAAGATTGAAAATTATTCAAGTTTGATAAATACCCTCGTTCGTATCAACGAGAAATCAAAACTATAAAATTTACATCGATGTAGTACATTCGAAAATACGCAGCAGTAACCTATCTTGATGCCTAACTAATCAAAACACCAACAAAAACAATACTTTACGGGATTTAAAAATGAAATAATAATACAAAATGATGTAGTCGTGATGTGCTAATCATGTGGTTGAAATCGATTTAGTTGTGCTAAAATCAAAAATCAATCATGAATTTATTTAGATTAATTTCCGGACTTATTTGCAATTTCTTACGCAAACGATACCGGTGCAATTCCACACCTCGGTATGAAATATTAAGTAAAGGAGCAATCTCTTTGGAGGATAAATTCATTTTGAGGTAAATACACAATTTAATATCCTTTACAGTCAGCACAGGATAGTGTTTGCTTAATCTGCTGATAAATTCGTTGTGTAATTGGGTGAGATTTGTCTCAAAAGCAATCCATTCTTGCTTATTAATAGAATTTATTTTTATGGTCTTCTTTATTTTATTTCTAAGCTGTTGTACATCGGCCTCCGTATCTAATATTTGCTCAATTGTATCAATCATTTCGCTTTGCTTTGCTATTGACAAGGATTTGCCGGCAACTTCGGACGATTTTGTTTGAATTTCCAACTCCAAAATGTGTTTTTGGTACTCTTTAATTTTTAATTCATTTTCAGCATTTAACTTGATTTCCAATATACTATTTTGGTGTTTAAGCTCTTCCTCTTGTAAAGCTAATTTCTGTATGTATCTCAAGTTGTTCCATCTGTAATAAACATATAAAATAATTACTATTACGCTTATGTATAACAATAACATCCAAATGGAAAAATACCAAGGCAATTGAATTGAAAACTGAAACTTCTGTATCGGTTTCATTGTAAATCCATCAGAATAATAGACAACCAACGTTTGTTTTCCACTTTCTAAGTTACTCAAGGAGAA
Source organism: Flavobacterium sp. (assembly GCA_017987725.1). Lineage (GTDB taxonomy): Bacteria > Bacteroidota > Bacteroidia > Flavobacteriales > Flavobacteriaceae > Flavobacterium. The sequence continues at coordinate 5,023 of JAGNTC010000016.1, read as the reverse complement.
ATTCCCACTTTTGACTGGATGAAAGGTAGCTTCGTCGTTTAATTTATAACATAAATTAGGCTTGGCGTTTCCAAAAGTGCCAGATAGCACACGAACATCAACCGTTGAATTGTATTTTAAATAGGCCTGAGAGGGAACCCACTCACGATTTACAAACGCTTCAATTTTAATTTTTGGCACTGTATTTTGAGGAGAAGAATACTGCAACACAAGAAACCCATCATCAAGATTTACAATAAATTGATTACCCGATTTACACACTTTGATGTTATCGTTAATTAATTTTCCTTGGTAGTATTTTTCTTGAATGAGTTGCCAATGAAAACCTGCTGATTGAGCCGTAATTAGGTATAACTCACCCGCTTTCAACACAACAAAATGAGTAGAATCAATGGATACAATATCTGTTATCTGTGAAAAATTCTTGTTAAAGAAGCTGTTTAATTCTAATGCATTCGAGAACGGATTATAATGATACCACTGGTGGTTAATTAAAAACAAGATTTCTTTTTTGTATTCGACAATTTTTACTCCAAAATCTGATGTGATTCGGTTGAGTTGACAGACATTTTCAATTGTTTTGGCCTTGAAATTTTGATCATACACAACACGGTAAAGTCCACGGTAATTATCGGCAGCCCAAAATTCATTTTGTTTGGTTTGGGCAACATATTTAATCGGTTTATAAAAATCTGTTATCTGCGTATACTTGTTTAAATTTTGTTGATCCGCATAGAGAACTACCCCGCTGTATGTGGCTTGTAAGTATGAATCATTGATGCCGCTTTTCATTAGGTTCCAACCGCCATTAATGCCATTGATCTTCGTTAGATTGGTTCCATTGTATAAAAAATTTCCTTCGTTGTGCCCAATTAAAAACTGACTGCCCAATTTACTAATGTTCCAAGCCTGTCCTTGTGAATTTGCAATAAACTGCAATTGCTTATTGTGGTATTCAAAAACACCGTGATTGGAGGCCAACAAATAACCTGTTTTGGTTTTTGAAACCGAATAAACCGACCCAAGTGTTCCGGTATTATCGGTAAAAAGGGCTAGAGGAGAATTAATTTCAACGTGTGCAATCCCATTGTCCAAACCCAGCCAAAGATCATTTTCATCATCCAAGCCAATGCTTAAAATGGAATTATTCATTAGGGAGTTGTTGCGGTGTATATGCGTAAAAGTATTGTGCTTTAAATCAACTATATACAAACCTTTTGTAGCCGTTCCAATGGCCAATTGTGTAGCCGAAATAAACTTTGCAGAATTTATAATGGTATTTTTAAACAGTTGATTTACTGCATGAGACCAAGGAATAATGGAGTTAGAATTAGCAACAAACACTCCGTTTTTCTGCGTAAATATGTAGGTGTCGTCTCCCTTTTGTTCAATGGCATGGATGACGTTGTTTTTTAATTTCGACCAGCTACTTATCGGCAAAAACTTTTTGTCTTTTAACTCAAAAACACCCTCTTTTACAGAGGCAAACAGCAATCGGTTGCCAGAAGGAAAACAATAGGAAATTTGAAAAGGCAATTTAACTGTTTCAATTTTTCCCTGAGATAACCGATAAATTTCATTAAACGATTGAAAAATTAGCTGGTTATTAAAATAAACTATTTTCCAAATTTCTTCATTGCCTTTGTCTGAGAATACATGCTGATTTGCTGACAATGAATAATACCGCATGTGCCCTAACTCTCTTTGCCAATAACCAAATTCTTTGTATGAGCCAGTATATATTTTGTTCCCTAACGAAAAAACGGAGCGAATAATGGTTTTGTTGGGTAAGGTATATTTTTCCCATTTTACGCCATCATAACGCAAGAAATAATGGTTGTTAGCGAAATACATGGCCTTATCTGCACCTTGAACAACATTCCAAGTTTGGTTGTCACCCTGGTAATTGTATTTGTTGTAGTTTTCTACAAAAGGAAGTAACTCTTGGGAACACAGATCGTGTATCCCAAAAATGAAGCCGAAAATGAAAAATAAAATTTGTTTCAATTTATTTGATTATGCGTCAAATATACATACAATTAAAACTTATTTCCCCTCTACATACTCCTGCAAATACGCAAATCGCGGAGTCAATTTTCCCTGTGCAGTGAGTTGTGCGCGGGACAACAATTGGTCTTGGTCGTTGTTGAAAAAAGCAGGAATAACGTGGGCTAAAAACATTTCGCCAAAACCCACACTGGCGTCGTTGGGCAATTCGCAAGGCAAATTATCAACTGACATCACTACAATAGCGGCAGGATGCATGTAAGGGACTTCTTGGTGTTCGCTAGGCAAATACCCAAAAAACGGATCGGCGATGGTTGAAGCACGCAGTGTACAAGCAATGGGACCATCTACATCACAGGAGATATCCGCTACAACACGAATATTGCAATCGGGTGCTTGCAGCATGGCTCGGGTGAGAATCGCTGGCGCATCATTGCCGTAAAAATGTCCGGCCATAAATACATCAGCCACTTTGGAAAATCGTTCAAAATCAGAAATGTATGCGGTTGGATTAGCGTAAAAATCGGATTTGGATGAAGCGGTTCCGTCTTGGCGTTTGTTGTAATCCAAGACATCAATTTGGGTATACACCGCTTCGGAATAGATTTTGGTTAAAAAATCGGAAGCACTCACTTCTTTGATTTTCATCCCATCCAATATTTCTTTGGCCCCCATAGCCACTTTGCCTTTGCCCGTCAAGACAATTTTGATAGGTGGCAAGATTTGGCGTTTGAGTTTGGCAATGAGCGCGTCTTTCCCACTCAAGGTTTCGGCTTTGGGTATATTGAATAACTCGTATTTTAAACCAAAGGCACGCATGCCGTTATAGGCGCCCACAATACCGGCATAGCGACCAAAGCCAATGAGGCGTTTGTATTGGTCATCTACGATGGTTTCATGGTCGTATAAATCGATATTTTTGGCTAAAACTGCTTGCAACAACTTGCGGTTGTAGGGTTGTTTTTTGATGGTGTGCGAGAAGAAAAAATATTTTTTGTGGGGAATCAAGGCTTCTACTGGTACTTCTTTGACGCCAAATAACACATCACAATCGGATAAATCGGTGGTTACTTCAAAACCGGCATCCAGGTATTCTTGATCTGAAAAAACACGGATATCCGACGATTCCACCTTGATCTCTGCCTGAGGAAATTGATTTTTAAGGGCAACTAAGGCTTTGGGAGAAAAAACCACTCGGCGATCTGGCGGGGTTTTGCGTTCTTTGATGATTCCGAATTTCATGTTCTTTTTTTGGATTTTTGTAGTTCCAAAGGTACATTTTTAAGACAACCTTTTCAACCTCAAATTTTCTAAAATAGGAATTACACGAAATCCTGAAAGTCAAAACATTAGCCCAAATAGTTAATAAAAACAGTGCTGTCGTTAATAAGTTACTGTCAATCGCCGCTCTGTGTTTCGCTATATTTGATTTTTAAAGCTTTCCCATGCGTAGATATTTGCTTCTTTTTAGTCTTGTTTTAGCCGCGCTATTTCTTCGGCCATGGGCTTGTACTAAACAAGAACGAAGCGGTACTGAACTCTCGGATATGTTAGAAGGTAGAATCCCAATACTCCTACCTTCTCAGGTAAATTACCCCAAATTATCAAGCAATTACATCGCAGACAAACGCTATGCGATCGATAAATTTTGCAATAAATTTTGGAGCAGTGACCAATCCAATTTGAGTTTTTTGGTGGCCAAAAACGGACAAATCATCTACGAACGCTACCAAGGGCTGGGCAAACGCGAAACCCAAACTGCCATTACGGCTGAGACACCTTTGCACATTGCCTCGGTGAGCAAAGTGGTTACTGCCACAGCCGCCTTGCTATTGGTGAATAAAAACCAAATCAAATTAGACCAAAAAGTAAGCAGTATATTACCAACATTTCCCTATCCTGAAGTGACCATTCGGAGTTTGTTGGCGCACCGCAGTGGCATGCGCAATTATGCCTATTTTACCGAAGATCCTGGCGTTTGGGACCGAAGCCAAACTTTGAGCAACGAAGATGTGTTGCGCTTGTTGGGCGAAAAAAACATCCAGTTGGAGAGTCCTTCAAATACACACTTTAGTTATTGCAACACCAACTACGCGATTTTGGCTTTGGTGATTGAGAAAATTACGGGCCTTCGCTACCCTGAAGCCATTCAAAAAATGATTTTTACTCCCTTGGGAATGTCTCACAGTTTTGTGTTTGAATTGGACAAAGACAAAGAAACCGCAATGCCTTCGTACAAAGGCAACAACATCCAACTCGCCTACGATTACCTGGATGCGGTGTACGGCGATAAAAACATTTTTAGTACGCCTCGCGACTTGTTAAAATTTGACATGGCCCGAAAATCAGATCGTTTTTTAAGTCCCGAATTGCGAGAACAAATTTACCAAGGCTACAGCAATGAGCGCAAAGGGGTGAAAAATTATGGCTTGGGCATCCGCATGATGGAATGGGAAAACGGCAAAAACTTTTACTTTCACAACGGCTGGTGGCACGGCAGCACCTCAACTTATATCACGCTGCTCGACGAGAATGTCACCATCATTGGGCTCTCGAATAAGTTTACCAAAAACGTCTACGCCAGCCGAAAACTCGCTTCTTTGTTTGGGGATTATCCGTTTGAAATGGAGGAAGATGAGTAATTTTTGTTTCAGGTTTCAAGTTTATTCCGCTATGCTCCATCTGTCGACTGTCGCCTCAAGTCAGGTTTCAAGTTTCAAGTTGTGATTCATAGGACCGATATCTAAACTATTCACTTTTGATAAATTTGTTCTTAGTATAATAGTTATGTCTTCAACATGAAACTTGAAACCTGAAACAACATTGATATATCTTAAGCCAACAAATTCAATTTTCTACACCTAATGCCCTATATTTGCAAATGAATATTGGGGTCGACTGGTTTTGACAGCAAGTCGAATTGAACAGTAAGCACGTCGAGAAATGAGGCCGTTCTCGTAAAAAATAGCTTCAAAACTTTACACGGCGAAGGAAACTACGCTCTAGCTGCATAATC
>JAGNTC010000131.1 GCA_017987725.1 Flavobacterium sp. | reverse complement strand
TGGTCATCCACCATGGTGCTGCGCAAAATCGTTCAACGATTCAACAACAACGCCGATTCTTCTGAACTTGTCATCTTAGGAAGTTCGTTTATCGGCGCCTTGGCCTACACCTTTTCAGACAGTTTTTGGTACAATGCTGTAGAAGCCGAAGTATATGCCATGGCTTCATTGTTTATCTCTTTGTTGTTTTGGTTGGGCTTGCGTTGGGAACAAGACATGGACACGCCACGCGGAAACAAATGGCTTTTGGTTATTTCCTTAATTGTGGGCTTGTCCTTTGGGGTGCATTTTATGGCGCTCTTGACTATTCCCTCCATCGGATTTTTATATTATTTTAAACACTACAAAACCATTACGCTCAAAAACTTTATCATAGCCAACGTAGTGGTGGTTTCGATCTTGTTGTTCATTTTTAAATTGCTTTTGCCGCTCACCATGGCCTTGTTTGCCAAAGCCGAAGTATATATGGTAAACGAAATGGGCTTGCCGTTTAACTCGGGAACTATATTTATTGCTTTGTTGCTGGTTGCCTTTTTCTTTTTTGGCTTGCGTTTTACCCAACAAAAAGGAATGGTCATGTACAACACCTTGATTTTGTGTATCCTTTTTATTTTGATTGGATTTTCAACTTGGATGATGTTGCCCATTCGTGCCAATGCCAATACGGTAATCAACGAAAACAAACCCTCGGATGCGGCCGAAGTGTTGGCTTATTACAACCGTGAACAATATGGTGCAAACCCGCTATTTTATGGTCCACAATACACCGATGTATTTGCCGGTCTTGACGAAGAGCAACCTTACTTGGACAAAGCGCCCAATTATGAACGCGACTACAAAACAGGCACCTACCGCATTACCAACAACTACAAAAATGCCGAGCAAAATAGCGACAAACAACACAAAGCCATTTTACCTCGTTTATGGAGTACCGAACACATCGAAAACTATATTAGCTTTTCCAATCCTCCGGAGTTTCGCATCAAACCCATTTATTCTGAAGAAAAAGAACTGGTTGATCTGATCACACAATTTAGACAAGGCTATGCCGCGCAGGAATTTACTAACGATGAGTACATCCAGTTTTTAAAAACCTACAGCGAATACCTCATCATTGAAAAACCAAGTACATTTGACAATTTGCGTTTTATGATTGAATACCAATTTGGGTATATGTACGGCCGTTATTTGATGTGGAATTTTGCCGGACGTCAAAACGACATCCAAGGCAAATACGACAACCTCGATGGCAACTGGCTAAGCGGAATTCCATTTGTAGATGAACTGCGTTTGGGCTCCCAAGACAATTTGCCGCAAGACGTACTCAACAACAAAGGCCGCAACACCTACTATTTCTTGCCTCTCATTTTAGGCCTCATCGGCTTGTTGTACCACGCCAAACGTGACCCAAAAAGCTTCTATGTAATGCTGACTTTGTTCCTGTTTATGGGATTGGCCTTGAAAATTTATTTGAACGAACGCCCCTTTGAACCCCGCGAGCGCGATTATGCTTTGGTAGGTTCATTTTATGTCTTTGCCATGTGGGTCGGGTTTGGCGTGTATGCCTTGTATGATTACCTGAAAAATTCCGTGCAACCCAAACTTGCCGCGCCTTTGGTGCTAGGAGGCTGTTTGTTGGCTGCTCCTGTTTTGATGGCTGCTCAAAACTGGGACGACCACAACCGTTCCAACAAATATACCGCCATTGCCATGGCCAAAGCCTATTTGGATTCCTGCGAACCGAACGCCATTTTATTTACCATCGGCGACAACGACACTTTCCCTTTGTGGTATGCCCAAGAAATTGAAGGCATCCGCACCGACATCAAAATCGTAAACACCAGCTTGTTCATGACCGACTGGTACATTGACCAAATGAAATGCAAAACATACAAATCAGAGGGCTTACCCATTTCGTTCAACCACGAACAATATGTGGGTGACAAATTGGATTATGCGCTATTTGTCGAAAAAACCAAAAGTCGTTGGGACATCAAAGACTTGTTGAATTTTATTGGTGACGATGATCCACGAATGTTACGAGAAATGCCAAATGGTCAAAAAGTTCATTTCTACCCCACCAATTTGGTGCGCATTCCAGTAGACACCCTGGCGTATCGACAAAACAACAAGGATGTCTCCAAATTTGATTCGATTGTACCTTACATTGACATCGAAATCAAAGGCCAAGCCATGTACAAAAACCGCATCATGATGCTTGACGTCATTGCCAACAACAACTGGAAACGTCCGGTTTATTTTACTGGTGGAAGTTTTGGTGACGACGATTATTTGTGGATGAAAGACTTTTTGCAATTGGATGGTATGGTATACAAATTAGTACCGTTTTACACCCCAATTCCCGAGGACGGAAGCACCTTAGATATGGGTAAAATCAATTCGGATAAAATGTATGACATTGTCATGAAATGGGACTGGGGCAACAGTGAATCGCCAACTATTTACCACGATCCAGAAACCCGCAAAAACAGCATTTCGTACCGTTCAAATTTGGCGCGCCTTATGGAGCAACTGGTAAACGAAAAGAAAATAGACAAAGCCAAAAAAGTAATTGATTTGGCCATGACGAAAATGCCGGTTGAATACTTTGGGTATTATTCCTTACTTGATCCGTTTGCTGGCGGATATTATGCCGTGGGCGAAAAACAAAAAGCACGCCACTTATTGGATCAATTGATGACCAAATACAAAGAAAATCTATCTTATTACAAAGGATTAAGTGCCAGCGAACAAAACGAAATCGCGATTGATATTATTACCGATATCGAACGCTACCGCGCCTTATTGGAAGTCATGAAAGACCGCGGAGATTTGGCCTATTACAACCAAAACAAAGCCACATTCAACACCTACAATTCGTTCTTTAAACGATTTGGTCGGGACAACGAATAACACAAAAACAGCGTCTTAACCCACGCTGTTTTTTTTCTTTACGATGAAATTATACTGGATAAAAACACACGGAATCGTTCGGGCCATTGCCAAGGGATTGCTGTGGAATATACCCAATTCACGTAAAGCCGTTTACCTCACCTTTGACGATGGACCCACGCCCGAAATTACCCCTTGGGTTTTGGAACAATTAAAAGCATACAATGCCAAAGCCACCTTTTTTTGCATTGGAAAAAATGCCGAGGCACATCCTGACATTTGTCGACAGATCAAAGTCCAGGGACATCAAATTGGTAACCATACCCAAACCCACCGCAACGGTTGGACAACTTCTGCTTCAGATTATTTGGCTGATTTTGAAGATGGCAAACAAACGCTGCAAAATATCCTAAACGAAGAAGTGAAATTGTTTAGGCCGCCCTATGGAAAAATGGGCTGGCGTGCGTTTTGGAAAATAAAAAAACAGGGCTATACTATTGTGATGTGGGATGTATTGTCTGCCGATTTTGATTCAGAGATCAGTGCGGAACAATGCTTGGCTAATGTGCTTACCAACATCGAATCGGGCAGCATCGTGGTATTTCACGACAGCCAAAAGTGCTTTACAAATTTGAAAGAGGTATTGCCAAAAACCTTGGCCTTTTTAAAAGAAAATAAATTTTGTTGTGAAGTGATCGCTTAGATGTGATCTTGAACCAAAGCGATGATGGTATTGGCATCCAGTTCGCCAGATTGTCTCCAAATCATTTGGCCTTCTTTGTAAATCATCAAGGTAGGTAATCCTTTGATGCGAAGGGCGTCGGCCAATTCTTGATTTTTATCTACATCAATCTTGATGACTTTGGCTTTGTCGCCAAGTGCGGCAGCCACATCGCGAATCACTGGGTGCATGGAAACCGAAGATTCATTCCACTCTGTGTAAAAATCGATTAACACAGGAACTTGTGCGTTTATTAGTTCTCCAAATTTTGACATAAAACCAAAATATTAAATTTCTTAGCCCTTCGATTAGAGGGAATAGGGTACAAATGTAGCACTTTATACGAATTATGCTACTTTTTCCCCTTTTTTTAGCTGAATGACTGTGATTTCGGGCATGATTCCCACACGACCCGGATAGGCGTGAAAACCAAATCCGCGGTTTACATAGATATAGCGTCCCGCCTCTTCGTACAAACCGGCCCATTGTTTGTAGACATATTGAGCCAAACTCCATTTAAAAAAGCCCGGGATTTCAATACCAAACTGCATGCCGTGGGTGTGACCTGAAAAGGTGAGGTGCACTTTTTTATCGTGTTTTTTGGTTTCGTATTCCCAATGACTCGGATCGTGACTCATTAAAACTTTAAATTCCTCGGGTGTTAATCCCTGCATGGCTTTGTTCAAATCACCCGCTTTCTTGAAGTTATGTCCCCAATTTTCTACACCCACCAAGGCCAATTTATCGGAACCTTTTTGAATATGAATGTGTTCATTTAGCAACAACTGAAATCCGATGTCTTTGTATAAATTTTTTATTGCTTGGAAATTTTCGTCTTTGGCTTGTTGGGAAGGCCAGCTCACGTACTCGCCGTAATCATGGTTGCCCAATACAGCATATTTACCCAAAGGATGCACTTGAATTCCATTAAAAATGTCCATCCACGGATGCATTTCTTTGGCGTGGGTATTTACGATATCGCCGGTAAATAATATCAAATCGGATTGCTGCGCATTGACCAAATCGATGGCGTATTTGATTTTTTCAGGATCATCAAAGCTGCCACTGTGCACGTCCGAGATTTGGGTAATGGTCATGCCGTCAAAGGCGTCTGGTAAATCCGGAAAGAAAAGGCGTTGCTTGATCACCTTGTAATTGTACTTACCAAAAGTCATCCCATACAACAAGGACAAAAAGGGAATCGCTGCAATACCTAAACCAATTTTACTGAGAAATACCCTGCGGTTTGGCAAAAAAGAGTCGTTGTCATTTTCTACAAAATAGGTAACGGAACCCTGAATCACCCGATAAATATCTTCGCCTAGCAGCAACAAGCTTACCAAGATTTTGGGCACATAAACCAACAAAAACAAACCCATGGTGTAGAGCGTGTATTTGGTTTGTCCCGTTGAACGGTCAAATCGTGAAAAGGCAAAAAGCAAGAGCAACAGCAATACAAAACTGATCCATTGATAGGCCAACACAAAACTCTTTACTTTTACCACTGTTTTGATGGCCTGAAAAGCATACCACTCAATGCAAAACAACACGATAAAAAACACGACCAACCGACCTAACATATGCTGAAATTTTTTGGCAAATTAACAAATAATACTCGGGCGAAATTGGACTGCGGATAAGTTTTAACAACTCCATAAATAAATTGCCTTTAATCCTTCAAATTATTTTAAAGCGCAATCCCTGCCGTACCACTTGAATGTTTATTTTTACCGCCTAATTGTATTGTTATGTCTGCTCAAAAACGGTTATTCCTGCTCGATGCCTATGCGTTAATATTTAGAGGCTATTATGCTTTTATCAAAAACCCACGAATCAACTCCAAAGGCATGGACACCTCGGCCATTATGGGATTTATGAATTCGTTGATGGACGTCATTCGCCGCGAAAAACCCGATCACTTGGCTGTGGCTTTTGATAAAGGAGGCAGCACCTATCGTTTTGAAATGTACGAGCAGTACAAAGCCCACCGCGACGAAACGCCCGAAGCCATAAAAATTGCCGTACCTTATATTCAAGATCTGTTGCGCGCCATGCACATTCCCATCATTGAGATGCCCGGTTTTGAAGCCGATGATTTAATTGGCACCTTAGCCAAACAAGCTGAAAAAGAAGGGTTTCAAGTGTTTATGGTAACCCCCGATAAAGATTTTGCGCAATTGGTTTCAGAAAATATTTTCATGTACAAACCCGCCCGCATGGGCAATGACATCGAAATTTGGGGCATTCCACAAGTGTTGGAAAAATTTGAAATCCAAGATCCTTTGCAGGTCATTGACTACTTGGG
>JAGNTC010000015.1 GCA_017987725.1 Flavobacterium sp. | reverse complement strand
AGGCCAATCACAATCAAAGCCATGGTGCTACCAATTGAGCAAATTGTTGTTTTCATGCTAAAAAAATCAAGGATTTAGGCGATAAAAGTACACAAAAAATTAGCGCAGGTATTTTCAATTATTGTACTTTTGCGTGACTATTTTTACAAATCAGGATACGCAACACAATATGGATAGGTTTTCCTTTTTAAACGCAGCACACACGCAATTTTTCGCCGATTTATACGAACAATATACCCAGAACCCCGACAGTGTAGAACCCAGTTGGAGAAGCTTTTTTCAAGGATTTGACTTTGGAATGGCCACCTACAACGAGGAACAACTTGGGGACCAATTGGCTCAGTATGCAGGCAGCTCGTCCAGCTCTGAGAAAATTCAAAAAGAATTTAACGTACTAAAACTCATCGACGGCTACCGTACTCGCGGACATTTGTTTACCAAAACCAATCCGGTGCGCGAGCGCAGAATTTATACACCAACCTTGGCGCTCGAAAATTTTGGCTTGTCGGCTGCCGACTTGTCTACGGTATTTGATGCCGCCAAAGTATTGAAATTAAACCCTTGTTCGCTGCAAGAAATACTGGATCACCTGAACCGCATTTACTGTGAATCAATCGGGGTAGAGTACATGTACATCCGTGACCCAGAAGTGATTCAATGGATGCAAGACCGCTTAAACATCAACGACAATTTGCCGCATTTTGATACCGAGGCCAAAAAACACATTTTGGGCAAACTCAACGAGGCGGTTTCGTTTGAAAACTTTTTACACACCAAATACGTAGGCCAAAAACGGTTCTCTCTTGAAGGAGGAGAATCCATCATTCCGGCCTTGGACGCGGTAATTGAAGCCGCAGCCAACAAAGGTGTAGAACATTTTGTAATGGGCATGGCCCACCGTGGTCGTTTGAACGTATTGGCCAATATTTTTGGCAAATCAACCCAAGACATTTTCTCCGAATTTGACGGCAAAGACTACGACAAAGAATATTTTGACGGGGACGTAAAATACCACTTGGGATTAACCTCGGAGCGTCAAACCCAATCGGGCAAAAAAATCAACATCAATTTGGCCCCCAATCCTTCGCATTTAGAAACCGTTGGGGCCGTAATTGAAGGAATTGCTCGTGCCAAACAAGACCACCATTGTCCAGATGATTTCTCCAAAGTGTTACCCATTGCGGTGCACGGAGATGCCGCTGTAGCCGGACAAGGCATTGTATACGAAATTGTGCAAATGGCGCAACTTGATGGATACAAAACCGGTGGAACCATTCACATTGTGATCAACAACCAAGTAGGGTTTACCACCAATTACCAAGATGCCCGTTCGTCAACCTATTGTACCGATGTGGCCAAAGTTACGTTATCGCCTGTATTGCATGTCAATGCCGACGACGCCGAAGCCGTAGTCCACGCCATGTTGTTTGCCTTGGATTTTCGCATGACCTTTGGACGCGATGTATTTATCGATCTATTGGGCTACCGTAAATACGGACACAACGAAGGCGACGAGCCCCGTTTTACCCAACCGGTTTTATACAAACTGATTGCCAAGCATCAAAATCCACGCGATTTGTATGCCGAGAAATTAATGGCTGAAGGCATAGTAGACAAAGGGTATTTGGCTGCCATTGAAACTGAATATAAAGCCCGTTTGGACGAAAATTTACAAGCGTCACGCCAAAAAGACCTTACCATTATCAAGCCTTTTATGCAAGACGAATGGCAAGGTTTTGAGCAGGTGAGTGACGATGTGATGTTGCAAAAAGTAGACACGCGTGTTGACAAAAAAGTACTGGATAGCATCTTAGACCAAGTGTCGAGTTTGCCTGCCGATAAAAAATTCATTTCCAAAATTTCCAAAATTGTTGCCGACCGCAAAACCATGTACCAAGCCAACACCATTGACTGGGGAACGGCTGAAACTTTGGCTTATGGCTCGTTATTGGCCGAAGGCTATGACGTGCGTATTTCGGGACAAGACGTGGAGCGCGGAACTTTCTCACACCGCCATGCGGTGGTAAAAGTAGAAGACAGCGAAGAAGAAGTGGTTTTGTTGCAACAGCTCAAAGAAGGCAAGGGTCGCTTCCAGATATACAATTCGTTCTTGTCTGAATATGGCGTATTGGGATTTGATTATGGCTATGCTTTGGCTTCGCCCAAAACCTTGACCATTTGGGAAGCCCAATTTGGGGATTTCTCCAACGGTGCCCAGATTATGATTGACCAATACATTTCGTGTGGGGAAGACAAATGGAACAACCAAAACGGAATTGTCTTGTTGTTGCCACACGGCTACGAAGGTCAAGGGGCTGAGCACTCTTCGGCCCGTATGGAACGCTATTTGCAACTATGCGCCCGACACAATATGTTTGTTGCCGATTGTACTACCCCGGCCAACTTGTTTCACTTGTTGCGTCGCCAAATGAAAACCAATTACCGCAAACCCTTAGTGGTGTTTTCGCCTAAGAGTTTGTTGCGTCATCCGCTGTGTGTTTCGACGCAAGAAGAATTGTACAACGGCCAATTCCAAGAGGTGATTGATGATACTATTGTAGACAAAAAACAAGTAAAAACCGTGACTTTTTGTACGGGTAAATTTTACTTTGATGTGTTGGCCGAGCGCGAAAAATTAGGCCGAAACGATGTGGCTTTGGTGCGCATCGAACAATTGTTCCCATTGCCGGTTGAGCAATTAAAAGCCGTGATCGCGTCGTATCCCAACGCCGATGATTTTGTTTGGGCACAAGAAGAACCCAAAAACATGGGCGCTTACAGCTATATGTTGATGAATTTCGACTTAGTTAAGTGGCGATTGGCTTCATTAAAAGCATATGCTGCACCGGCCGCCGGAAGTCATACCCGTGACCGACGTAGACATGCCGATGCCATCCGTATGGTATTTGATAAAAATTTATTTAGATAAAAAATAGTATTACAAACTAAAATATACAATTATGATTTTAGAGATATTTGAGAGTAAGAGGAGGACAGCCAGTGGCTGTCAGGTATGAGCTCAATATTCTAAAACAGCAGATTATAAATTATATACAAACTAAAATATACAACTATGATTTTAGAAATGAAAGTCCCTTCACCGGGAGAATCAATTAAAGAAGTTGAAATTGCAACTTGGTTGGTAAAAGATGGCGATTATGTTGAGAAAGACCAAGCCATTGCCGAAGTAGATTCAGACAAAGCCACCTTGGAATTGCCGGCAGAAGCCAGCGGAATCATTACCCTTAAAGCCGAAGAAGGCGATGCGGTAGCCGTTGGTGCAGTAGTTTGTTTGATTGATACTTCAGCGGCAAAACCAAGTGGGGCAGCAGCTCCAGTTGAAAAAGCAGCAGAATCAACGCCAGCACCTAAAGCAGTTGAGACGCCAGCTCCGGCTGCAACGGCTGCCTCTACCTATGCTACACAAGCGCCTTCACCAGCTGCCAAAAAAATATTAAACGAAAAAAATATACAACCGTCTGATATCGTTGGAACCGGAAAAGACGGCCGCATCACCAAAGAAGACGCACTAAACGCAGTGCCTTCTATGGGTACGCCTACAGGAGGTTCACGTGGATCTAACCGCACGAAATTATCGATGTTGCGCCGCAAAGTGGCCGAACGTTTGGTGGCTGCCAAAAACGAAACCGCCATGTTGACTACGTTTAACGAAGTGAACATGACACCCATCAACGAAATCCGCAACCAATACAAAGATGCGTTCAAAGCCAAACACGGTGGTTTAGGTTTGGGCTATATGTCCTTCTTTACTAAAGCCGTTACGCGTGCGCTTCAATTGTATCCGGATGTAAATTCGATGATTGATGGTACTGATAAAATTGGCTATGATTTTTGCGATATCTCAGTAGCTGTTTCTGGGCCAAAAGGACTTATGGTTCCGGTGGTGCGCTCTGCTGAAAACCTAACTTTTAGAGGAGTTGAAGCCGAGATCAAACGTTTGGCTATTCGTGCCCGCGACGGACAAATCACGGTAGATGATATGACCGGCGGAACCTTTACCATTTCAAATGGTGGGGTATTTGGCAGTATGTTATCAACGCCTATCATCAATCCACCCCAATCGGGAATTTTAGGGATGCACAACATCATTGAGCGTCCGATTGCTGTAAACGGAAAAGTAGAAATTCACCCCATGATGTATGTGGCACTTTCCTATGATCACCGCATCATTGACGGAAGAGAATCCGTTGGGTTCTTGGTGGCTGTAAAAGAAGCCTTAGAAAATCCATTGGAATTACTCATGAACGGCGACGCAATGAAAGCCTTGGAACTTTAATTTATTGAAATTGATATATACCAATCCCGCTTGACTTTCACGCGGGATTTTTTGTATACTTGCTTAACATTACAGGTATGAAACAAAGTAAAAAACAGGCGGCCATTGGATTTATTTTCATTACGCTCATCATAGATATTACGGGCTGGGGCATCATCATTCCGGTGATACCTAAACTCATCAAAGAACTCATAAACGGCGACATCAGTGAAGCAGCCAAAATTGGTGGTTGGCTCACTTTTGCCTACGCCATTACCCAGTTTATTTGTGCGCCTTTGGTGGGAAATTTGAGTGATCGTTTTGGCAGACGCCCTATTTTGCTTATTTCACTTTTCACTTTTTCATTGGATTACTTGCTGTTGGCCTTTGCGCCCACCATTACGTGGTTGTTTGTGGGTCGAATTATCGCGGGTCTAACTGGCGCAAGCATCACCACCGCTTCTGCTTATATTGCCGACGTGAGTACCCCTGAAAATCGGGCGAAGAACTTTGGAATGATCGGCGCTGCCTTTGGTATTGGATTCATCATCGGGCCTGTAATTGGCGGATTACTCGGTCAATTTGGCTCGCGCGTGCCCTTTTATGCCGCTGCTGTTTTGTGTCTCATCAATTTTATTTACGGCTACTTTATTTTGCCCGAATCCTTATCTCCCAATAAACGTCGTGCATTTGACTGGAAACGCGCCAATCCAATTGGGTCGTTTATGCACCTCAAAAAATACCCCCAACTCATTGGTTTGATGCTTTCGGTATTTATGTTGTATGTGGCGTCGCATGCCGTGCACAGCAATTGGAGTTATTTTACCATGTACCGATTCAATTGGGACGAAAAAATGGTGGGCTATTCATTGGGCATCATTGGATTACTGGTCGGTTTGGTGCAGGGCGGACTCATTCGGTTTACCAGTCCTAGATTGGGAAATGAAAAAAGTGTATACATTGGCATGTTGTTGTATACCATTGGCATGGGTTTATTTACATTGGCAACCCAAAGTTGGATGATGTTTGCCTTTTTGATTCCGTATTGCTTGGGTGGAATAGCAGGACCGGCCATGCAAGCCATCATCTCGGGACAAGTTCCCGCCAATGAACAAGGCGAAATCCAGGGGACACTTTCGAGTTTAATGAGTGCATCAGCCATCGTAGGACCACCGGTAATGTCGTCCACTTTTTACTTTTTCACACACAAAGATGCACCGGTATTGTTGCCTGGCGCTCCTTTTATATTAGCCAGTATCATCATGCTCGCCAGCACCATTATTGCCTATACCACCTTGCGCAAGCACCGACAAAATTTGCAAAATAAAGCAGAAGAAACCCGGCAATCAAACCAATAAAATGCACTATACCGACACCCATACTCACTTATACAGCGAAGAATTTCAGGCCGATCAGTCCGAGATGATGCAACGTGCTTTTGCTGCCGGTGTGAGTCGGTTTTTTGTGCCGGCCATCGATTCGAGCTGCACCCAAGCCATGTATGAGTTGGAGGCAAATTACCCAGAGCAGGTTTTTTTAATGACAGGCTTGCATCCCACCTATGTAAAGGACAATTACGAAGACGAATTGGCACATGTGGAACGCCAATTGAATGAACGAAAATTCTATGCCATTGGCGAAATTGGCATGGATTTGTATTGGGACAAAACCCATATCGAACAACAAAAAATAGCCTTTAGAACCCAAATTCAATGGGCCAAAAAGTATAAACTTCCCATCGTGATCCATTGCCGCGAGGCCTTTGATGAAATCTTTGCGGTATTGGAGTCAGAAAAAGGCCCCGATTTGTTTGGCATTTTTCATTGTTTTACCGGCACCAAAGCACAAGCCTTGCAAGCCATCTCCTACAACATGAAACTGGGAATAGGCGGGGTGGTCACTTTTAAAAACGGGAAGATTGATCAATTTTTACACGAAATCCCTTTGCAGCATTTGGTACTCGAAACCGACGCGCCCTATTTGGCTCCTGCGCCCCATCGAGGCAAAAGAAATGAAAGCGCTTATGTGATTTTGGTGGCTCAAAAATTGGCTGAAATTTACGGGCTTCCCGTTGATGAAATTGCCCAAATTACTACTGCCAATTCCATGGCCGTCTTTGGCATTTAAGCGGTAAAAGGAGCACAAATTCATAAAATTTTTGTTCATTTGTAACCGACAAAAGGGAATGACAATGCAAAAATTCGATTCGATTCGACCGTTTTATGACACCGAAATAAATGAAGGAATCCGTTCGTCGGTCAATCATCCGATGATGAAAGCCTTGATGAATTTTACCTTTCCCACCGTGGCGGATGAAGTGTGGAAAGAGCAGTTACTCAAAACCCATTCGATTCGCGATTTTCAGTGCAATTTCATTTACCACTCGGTTCAAAAAGTACTTGAAAAAAGTTCGGACGGCCTGACTACTTCGGGTTTTGAAAAATTAGAAAAAAATACCTCCTATTTATTTATATCCAATCACCGTGACATTATCTTGGATACATCCTTGCTCAATGCCGCTTTGTTTGAGCATGGTTTGGTGATGACTGCTTCGGCCATTGGTGACAATTTGGTAAAAAAGGCTTTTTTATTGACGTTGTCTAAGCTTAACAGGAATTTTTTGGTGCAGCGCGGTTTATCACCCAGGGAATTGTTACAAAGTTCAAAATTAATGTCAGAGTACATTGGCCAATTGTTGTTGCGCGAAAACCGTTCGGTGTGGATCGCCCAGCGCGAAGGACGCACCAAAGACGGCAATGACGCAACGCATCCAGGCGTTTTAAAAATGTTGGCTATGGCAGCCGATGAGTCCAATTTGATGGATTACTTCAAAAAAATTAAGGTGGTTCCGGTTTCCATTTCCTACGAATATGATCCGACCGACGCACTCAAAATGCCGCAACTCAAAGCCGAAGCCAACAACGAAATTTACATCAAAGAAAAAAACGAAGATTTCATGACGCTTTTAAGTGGCATCATGGGACAAAAAAAACGCATACACATTCATGTAGGTGACGTATTAGATACAGAATTGGATGGAATAAAAGCAGAGTTTGACAACGCCAACAAACAAATTCAAGCCTTGGCCCAAGCCATCGATGATTCGATTCTTACCACCTATAAATTGTGGCCTACCAACTATATTGCATACGATTTGTTGCACGGAACTACGACCTATGCTTCGCAGTATACTGACATCGAAAAAGCTGTTTTTGAACGTCGTTTAGAAAAACGAATCGATGCCCAAAGTGAGTTTGAAGTGCAAGGAATATTAGCCATGTATGCCAATCCAGTAGTCAATAAACGCAAATATGAGCATGGGAACTAAGCCCAATATCTTGTTGATTTATACCGGTGGAACCATCGGCATGATGAAGGATTTTGCCACGGGCGCTCTTAAAGCTTTTGATTTTGACAAGCTTCTTGCCAACATTCCCGAGCTCACCCAATTGGCTTGTTCAATTGAAACACTATCTTTTGCTTCGCCTATTGATTCCTCCAATATGGCCATTTCCCATTGGATTCAATTGGCTGAAATTATCGAAAAAAAGCACGATCAATTTGATGGTTTTGTGATCTTGCACGGCTCAGACACCATGTCGTATTCGGCCTCGGCTTTGAGTTTTATGCTCGAAAACTTGGCCAAACCGGTGGTATTTACGGGCTCTCAATTGCCTATTGGTGATTTGCGTACCGATGCCAAAGAAAACCTCATTACGGCCATACAAGTTGCCGCCCTGCAACACAAAAATAAACCGGTAATCCAAGAAGTGTGTTTGTATTTTGAATACAAATTATACCGCGGAAACCGTACAACCAAAATCAATGCCGAGCATTTTAATGCTTTTTTATCACCCAACTATCCAGCAATCGCCGAATCGGGGGTGCACTTAAAAGTGAGTGAAGAGGTGTTGTTGCCTCCTACCAACAAAAAACTGTGCATCCACACCGAACTCGATACCCATGTGGTGATTGTCAAATTGTTTCCCGGGCTCAACGAAACCGTATTTAATTCATTATTGAATATTCCCAACTTGAAAGGTTTGGTGTTAGAAACCTACGGATCAGGTAATGCTCCATCAGCAGCGTGGTTTATTGACGCCTTGCAACAAGCCATTGCCAAAGGCCTGCAAGTGGTTAATGTCACACAATGCTCGGGTGGAAGCGTACGAATGGGTGATTACGAGACCAGTACCCAACTCAAAGAAATTGGGGTGATTTCGGGCAAGGACATCACCACCGAAGCCGCCATCACCAAACTCATGTACCTCTTAGGCCAACGGGTAGATCCGGCCGTTTTTAAAACCATTTTTGAAACCTCCTTGCGCGGCGAATTGTCTTAAAAAATACCCCAAATCGTTTTCGGTACTCAAAAAAAATGCGGTTATTTGCAGCCACAATTTCCTAGAGAGGTGTCCGAGTGGTTGAAGGAGCAAGCCTGGAAAGTTTGTATGTGGGCAACTGCATCGTGGGTTCGAATCCCATCCTCTCTGCATCGTTTTCAATGCTCCCGATAGGGAGCATTTTTTATGCCTTTTTGCGCCCCAAAACTCCGTTTTGGAAAAGCAACAAAGGCTTAAAAAATGCCGCATGCAATGCGTGCATTGAAAACGATACCAGTTCTCCCTCTCGGGGATCACCGTAAAAAATCTTTGATTTTTGGAGGTAATCCCAATTGCTAATTGGAAATTTTACGCCCCAAAACTCCGTTTTGGAAAAGCAACAAAGGCATAAAAAATGCCGCATGCAATGCGTGCATTGAAAACGATACCAGTTCTCCCTCTCGGGGATCACCGTAAAAAATCTTTGATTTTTGGAGGTAATCCCAATTGCTAATTGGAAATTTTACGCCCCAAAACTCTGTTTTGGAAAAGCAACAAAGGCATAAAAAATGCCGCATGTAATGCGTGCATTGAAAACGATACCAGTTCTCCCTTCCCGGGGATCACCAAAAAATCTTTGATTTTTGGAGGTAATCCCAATTGCTAATTGGAAATTTTGCGCCCCAAAACTCCGTTTTGGAAAAGCAACAAAGGCATAAAAAATGCCGCATGCAATGCGTGCATTGGAAACGATATCAGTTCTCCCTCTTAGGGATCACCGGAAAAAATATTTGATTTTTGGAGGTAATCCCCTTCTCAAGAAACAAATACAAACAAGTGCCACAGGCGCTTGTGTAAATCCCGCAAAAAACTAGTAAAAAGAATCAAGTGCCACAGGCGCTTGCGTTCAACACACCAAAAAACAAACTACAGAAAATAAGTATCGAAGTTATAATCTTGGATAGGTTATTTTAAACCTAATACTCTGTGTATTAAGGAAAAAGGAAAGTATGTGTTTCAATAATTGTCTTTTTCCTCATTTGAACTAAATTTCTTGTTTTCTTCAAAAACACACATAGTGATTTCTCATTGTAGATAAACTTGACGTCTTCATTGTAATCAGTTGCTAAATAGGCATCTCCTGTTAAGTTATAAAATGGCAATTTCATTTTTCCTTTTACTTTAACTCCTTTATTATCAATAACACCAGCTCGAAGTATTGCTTCCAGTTTTGCTTCATCTTTTTCTTCTGATGACACTTTAGTATAGGCAATCATCATTTTCATCCATTCTGCATCATCCACTAAAAACCAATTTAATTTATTAAAATCAATCCCTTGATCATTAACCCAACCATAGCTTGTAAAACAAAATAAAACATATTTTTTACCATCTAGCGTCGGGTCCATTTTGGGTGTGAACTCTTGTATTTTAAAAGAAATGACAGATGTAGATGACATGTCTTTGAGCTTTTTTCCATTGAAATCAAAAGTTTCTAGATTAAAGGATTTGAATTCAGGATGATTAGCCAATATCCATTCAGTAGCTTTTAATTCTGTTCTCTCTTCCATCTCTTCAATTGAGGCAATTGCACCAATGGCAGCAACTCCAACTACTGCTGCGGCAATTGCTGCACCATTGTTTTGTGCATTAATTTGTTTTGGAGTAAGTAATGCAATACCTAATAAAACAATAAACAACTTTTTCATAATTTTTCGATTTAAAGTTCCCCCAAATATAACCATATCCACAAACCAATCCCCCTTCCTCTTTTTTTCTTACATTTATCCCACTCAATTTACACATGAAAAAACAACTGCTTTTTTTCTTTTGTTTCCTTTCTTTTGCCGCAGTTGCGCAAGAAACCGAATTGATTTTGCCCTATCCCATGATTCAACGCGATTCGTTGTACCGGGAAGACCAGTTTTATATTGGGGTGACTTATAATTTGATAAGCAATTCTCCATCGGCTTTTTCACAAGACAAAATTTCGACCGGCTTTTTTGCTGGTGTTTTGCGTGATTTTCCCATCAATCGCGACCGAACCATAGCCATTGCACCAGGATTGGGTATTTCGTACCAAAACTACCACCAAAACTTATCGATTACGGGCACGGCTTCGCAGCCCATATACAACATCATTCCCAGCGGAACTTATTACAGTAAAAATAAAATTGAACACTATTTACTTGACTTCCCCATCGAAGTACGTTGGCGCACCTCCACACCCGAAAGCCACAAGTTTTGGCGTGTGTATAGTGGACTCAAGTTGAGTTATCTGTTGGCTTCGCGCTCGTACTATGCCGATGGACAGAACAGCGTGGTCATCAAAAACAACCCCGATTTTAATAAAGTGCAAGCGGGCGTATATGTGGCCATGGGCTACAACACCTGGAATATTTATGGCTATTACGGCCTAACTCCCTTGCTGGCCAAAAGCGCAACCATTCAAAATAACGCGATTGGACTCCGGGCTATTCACTTGGGCTTGCAGTTTTATATTCTATAACCAAAACCACCACAATCCCAGTTGCGGAAGGGCTCCCAATCCCAATCCAATGGCTAATTCTTGGTACGTATGGGCTTGCATTGCCAAACGTGAGGAAGCCACCAAGCCATTGAGCAAGAACAAAAGGGCAATGCCATAGGAGAGATCAACTTGGTAATGCATACTCAATCCCATCACAAAACAGGTTAAGGCCGCGATTCCCATTTGGTGAATGCTGGCTTTTATCTTCATAAACAAGTACAAGAAAGTCAGGACATTACTGATTAATCCGCCCAAAATAAAATAATGCAATTCGGGTAAGACTGTTTCTGTAATGCTTTTGAAGGCCAGTACATAAAGTAAAAGGCAACTTAGGGACAAAGGAATTTTGCGTTGGTTGCGTTGACTCAACATCACTGAATCGGCTTTCCCGAGTGTTTTGAGCCAATAGTATAGAGCCAACGGAATAAAAATGGTGAGCAAACTCACTTGCAAACACAAGTAAAGTACCTGCGCTTTGCTATACAGTACAGGGCTAATCGCCAAATAGGCTAGCGTGCCCATCAGCGGAATAAACAGCGGATGAAAGAGATAGGAAATGGCCACCAAAAAAGAGTTGGGCTTATTCAATACTTATATTTTTTTGCGCAATCGGGCTACAGGAATATCGAGTAGTTCGCGGTATTTGGCTATGGTTCGGCGGGCAATGGGATAGCCTTTTTCTTTGAGAATGTCAACCAGTTGGTCATCGGGTAAGGGTTTGCGCTTGTCTTCTTCGCTAATCACCGTTAGCAAAATGTTCTTGATTTCTAGGGTAGACACCTCTTCGCCTTGGTCGTTTTTCATGGCCTCTGAGAAAAATTCTTTGATCAATTTGGTGCCATAAGGCGTCTCCACATATTTGCTGTTGGCCACGCGTGAAACGGTTGAAATGTCCAATCCTACCCGATCGGCAATGTCCTTGAGAATCATGGGTCTAATTTTACTTTCGTCGCCTTCTAAAAAATAATCGTGTTGGTATTGCATGATGGCATTCATCGTCACCAATAAGGTCTCTTGCCGTTGTTTGATGGCGTCGATAAACCACTTGGCGGAGTCCAATTTTTGTTTGATGAACTGCACGGCTTCCTTTTGTGCCGACGATTTTTCACGTGCCGATTTATACGTCTGCATCATGTCTTGGTAATCTTTGGACACGTGCAAGCTTGGAGCGTTACGGCCATTGAGGGTGAGTTCCAAATCGCCATCTACAATCCGGATCATAAAATCGGGCACAATGGTTTCGGTAATTTTTGAACTGCCTTGGTAGGAACCCCCGGGTTTGGGGTTCAAGCGTTCTATTTCGTGTATGGCTTTTTTGAGTTGCTCGGCATTGATGCCCAATTTGGCTTGCAATTTGTCGTAGTGTTTTTTGGTAAACGCCTCAAATTGTTGATCCAAAATGCCAATGGCCAAGCCTACAGATTCGGTGGGGGTTTTGTGTTTGAGTTGCAGCAACAAACATTCTTGCAAGTCGCGGGCACCGATACCGGCCGGTTCCAATTCGTGCACCAGGTGCAAAATGCGTTCCACTGTTTTTTCGTCAGTGTAGATCGCTTGCGTAAAGGCCAAATCATCTACAATGTCAGCCAAACTCCGGCGGATGTAGCCCATCTCATCAATACTGCCCACCAAAAATTCGGCAATTTCCCGCTCTTCATCCGTAAGGATAAAGGTGTTGAGTTGAGCCACCAAATCTTGGTGAAAGCTCAGCGCAGCCGAGAGCGGAGATTCGCGTTGGTCTTCTTCGGCGTAGTTGTTGGCTTGGAGTTTGTAATCGGGAATTTCGTCGTTGCTCAGGTAATCGTCTATACTAATGTCGTCGGTATCAATATTGGACGCATCATCATAGTCGTCAAATTCATTGGTTTCGAATTCGTCGGCCTCGTAGCTGTCTTCCTCTTCTTTCCCCGATTCGAGCGCCGGATTCTCGTTCATTTCCTCCTTTAACCGCTGCTCAAATGCCTGCGTAGGCAACTGAATTAACTTCATCAGCTGGATTTGCTGCGGCGATAATTTTTGAGCGAGTTTAAGATGTAGAAATTGTTTAATCACGGGTATTGAACGGTTTTATAAAAAGCAAGAATACTATTCAAAGGGTTAAATAACCAGTAATTGTGGCGTGGCGTCGTTTAGAATTCGGCGTTTTGTGGCGTTCTCGGAAACGGAATTACGTCACGGATGTTGGCCATGCCCGTTACAAATAAAACCAAACGTTCAAAGCCCAAACCAAAGCCCGAGTGCACGGCGGTTCCAAATCGGCGGGTATCCAAGTACCACCACAATTCTTTTTCGTCAATGCCCAACACCTTCATTTTCTCTACCAAGACGTCATAGCGTTCTTCCCGCTGCGATCCACCTACAATTTCGCCAATGCCCGGGAACAAGATGTCCATGGCGCGTACGGTTTTTCCGTCTTCGTTCAATCGCATGTAAAACGCCTTGATGTTGGCCGGATAATCGTATAAAATTACCGGACACTTAAAGTGTTTTTCCACCAAATACCGTTCGTGCTCCGATTGCAAATCAGCACCCCATTCTTCAATGATGTAATTGAATTTTTTGTTTTTATTCGGTTTTGAATTCTTTAAAATGTCAATGGCTTCGGTATAGGAAACGCGTTTAAAGTTGTTTTCCAACACAAAGTTGAGTTTCTCCAACAAACTCATTTCACTGCGTTCGGCCATCGGTTTTACTTTTTCTTCGTCGAGCAAACGGCTTCCCAAGAATTTCAAATCATCGGCACAATGCGTGAGCGTATACTTAATCACGTACTGGATAAAATCTTCAGCCAAGTCCATGTTGTCGTTCAAATCGTTGAAGGCCACTTCGGGTTCAATCATCCAAAACTCGGCCAAATGGCGCGAAGTATTTGAGTTCTCGGCACGAAACGTTGGGCCAAATGTATACACTTGCCCCAAAGCCATGGCAAAGGTTTCGGCTTCCAATTGTCCCGACACAGTCAGGTTGGTTTCCTTGCCAAAAAAATCTTCTTTGTAGTTTACTTTGCCGTCTTCGTCACGCGGAGTTCCGTCAAACGGAAGGGCAGTTACTTTAAACATTTCTCCTGCACCTTCAGCATCCGAGCCCGTTATAATCGGCGTATTTACATACACAAATCCACGTTCTTGAAAGTAGTGGTGCACGGCAAACGATAACACCGAGCGCACGCGCATAATCGCACCAAAGGCATTGGTACGCACGCGTAAATGGGCGTTTTCACGCAAGAATTCTAAGGAATGTTTTTTGGGTTGCATCGGGAATTTCTCGGCATCGGAGTCGCCCAGAATTTCCAAGTGTGTGGCTTGCACCTCGTATTTTTGTCCCGCTCCTTGGCTTTCCACCAAGTTTCCGGTAATGCTCAAGGCAGCGCCTGTGGTAATGCGTTTCAGGGTGGTTTCGGGGGTGTTTTCAAAATCCACCACACACTGAATATTGTACAGCGTTGATCCGTCGTTCAACGCAATAAATTGATTGTTTCGAAAGGTGCGCACCCAGCCTTTTACAGTGATGCCCGTTTGTGTTTGCGTGCTTTGCAGTAAGTCTTTTACTTTTACCGATTTCATAAATGTTCTTCTAAATGGTGTGTTGCATTTCCACGCTTTGGCGTGAAGTATTGCAAATATAAGGCAATTGTTGTTATGTTTTTGGGAGCAATTTCCCGCTGTTCAGCTGTATCTTTTGGCTTAGTCGCCAAAAGGATGTCGCCTGCCATCGGGGCTATTTTCGTTTCTTTTTGAACGTGTCTTTTTCAAAGCTCAATACCAAGGCCGGGAGCACCAACAAATTGGCAAACATGGCAAACAGCAAGGTACAGGAAATCAATCCGCCCAAAGCAATGGTTCCGCTAAAACTCGACAGTGTAAAAATGGCAAATCCAAAAATCAAGACCACCGAAGTATAAAACGTACTGATGCCCGTTTCGCGCATGGCACTCATCACCGATTGATACACCTGTCCATGGTTGCGTTGCAAATCGTGTCGAAACTTAGCCATGAACTGAATCGCATTATCCACCGAAATCCCAAAGGCAATGCTAAACACCAAAATGGTCGAGGGTTTGAGCGGTATGCCCATGTAGCCCATTAAACCAGAGGTAATACAGAGCGGCAATACGTTCGTAATCACCGAGGCCAGCACCATTTTTACCGAACGGAACAAATAGGCCATCAAACCAGCAATCAATAAAATGGCAAAAATCAAGGATTCGATGAGGTTGTCTATCAAGTAGGTTGTGCCTTTTTGAAACACCAAGGCTTTCCCGGTGAGCGTCACCGTATAGCGTTCAGCAGGGAAAATTTTGTCAATTTTGGTTTGCAATTGGCTTTCAATTTTGGCCATTTCACTGGTGCCAATGTCTTTCATGTAGGTGGTAATGCGCGCATAACGGCCGCTGGCATCCACATAGCTTTTCATCAAATTGTCTTTGGTGTTTTTCTTGGCATTCTTGGCATACGACAAAATAAAAGCCTGTTCTTGCGAAGTAGGCAATTCGTAATATTCGGGATTGCCATTGTAATAGGCCTGTTTGGAATATTTAATTAAGTTCACAATAGAAACCGGCTTGGACAATTCAGGAATCTGTTCGATGGTTTCCTGCAATTCGTTCATGCGTTTGAGTGTCGATAATTTCATGACGCCTTTTTTGTGCTTGGTGTCAATCATGATCTCCAAGGGCATGACCCCGCTGAACTCTTTTTCGTAAAACAAAATGTCTTTAAAAAACGAGGCGCTTTTGGGCATCTCGCCTATTAAACTCCCCGATACTTTCATTTGGGTCACGCCCACCACGCTAAAAACCAACAAAAGCGCATAAATCACATAGATGCGGCTGCGGTGATTTTTCACCTGAAGCTCAACCCAGTCCAGTAGCGTAGAAATGTAATTTTTACTCAAGTGGTACAAGTGTTTCTCTTTGGGCATCGGCATGAAACTGTACACAATGGGCACCACCAAAAGGGTGAGTAAATACACGGTAATCACATTGATTGAGGTCACCAAACCAAACTCGTACAACAAATCGTTTCCGGTAATCATAAACGTAGCAAAACCGGCCGCCGTGGTCAAATTGGTCATCAAGGTAGATACCCCAATTTTCGAAATTACCCGCTGCAAAGCCTTTGCTTGGTTTTTATGGTTCTTGATTTCTTGCTGGTATTTGTTGATCAAGAAAATGCAATTCGTAATGCCAATTACAATAATCAAAGGCGGAATAATGGCCGTTAGGATGGTGATTTTGTAATGAAACAGTCCCAGTGTGCCAAAAGACCACATCACACCAAACAATAAAATGCATATCGAAATAAAGGTGGCTCTGTAGGATCGGAAAAACAAAAAGAATATCAGCGAAGTGATCAGCAAGGCAGCGCCAATAAATAGCCCAATTTCGCCTTTCATGTTTTCGGCGTTGATGGTGCGGATGTAGGGCATTCCAGAAACACGCAAATTCATACCGGTTGCCTTTTCAAAGCCCTCAATTTTGGGAACCAATTCTTCTACAATAAAGGTTTTACGACCAGCGGTATTCACTACATTTTTTTTCAGGTACACCGCAGCCCGAACAGATCCCGTTTCTTTGTTAAACAACAGTCCCTCGTAGAACGGCAGCTGATGAAACAATTGGTAACGCAAGCTTTTCAAATAGGCGGCATCACTCGTTTTTGAAGGATCTACAAAAGAAACCAGATCAAATTTTTGGGAAATCGTGTCCTTGTGAATCGTTTTTAGGTCATTGATTGACACGACCAATTCTACGGCCTGCGATTTTTTTAAACCGGACATTAACTCTTGCCAAGCGGCAAAATTCTTAGGCGTAAAAAAGGAAGGGTCTTTGAACCCAATAACAATCAGGTTGCCCTCTTCGCCAAAGGTGTTTAAAAAGTCTTCGTATTGTTGGTTGGCAAGGTGGTCTTTTGGTAGCAGATTGGCCTCGGTATAGGTCATCGACAGGTTTTTCCATTGCATGCCCAAAAACAAAGTGATCGCGGCAATAGCAACCAAAATGGAAATCCTGTTTTTAAGTATTATTCGGGCTAGTTTTTCCCAAAACCCAACTTTTACTGCTTTTTTCATGAAACGTTTAAAAATGCATGCAAATGTAGACAAAGCAAGGGAATTTTTATGCAGTGTAAGGCTATATTTATTGAAAATACACGGCTTGTTTCGGCCTAGATTAAATTTAGGTTATGCATTGAACTTGTGCGATAATTTATATATTTGGTTTCGGTAATTTGCTCTACTTTTTGATTTTGTATTTCCATGAAAAAATTTAAAAACTCCCTATTTTATTTATTGATTACCGGAGGGTTTTCAGTGCTAATCTATTGGATTTTAATTCAAGGCAAACTTCTTGAAATGGGACGTAAAATTGTCGTGATTTCGTCCAAGAACACCCAGTGGTCGGAGTTTGTTCTGTCCATGGAACAAAATCTCAAGCATCCGTTAGCCATTTTACTCGGACAAATTATCACCATCATTGTCGTGGCGCGTTTTTTTGGTTGGATGTTTCGCAAGATCGGACAACCCACCGTAATTGGCGAAATCATTGCCGGAATAGTCCTTGGGCCTTCCTTAGTGGGCCTTTATTTTCCTGAGTTTTCAGCGGCTTTGTTTCCCATCGAATCCTTGGGGAATTTGCAGTTTTTGAGTCAAATCGGGTTGATCTTGTTCATGTTTGTGATTGGCATGGAACTCGATTTAAAAGTCCTTAAAAACAAAGCCAACGATGCCGTGGTCATTAGCCATGCCAGTATTGTTATCCCATTTGCTTTGGGTGTGGGATTGGCCTATTACATCTACTATCGTTTTGCTCCTCCAGGGGTAGAATTTTTGTCGTTCAGTTTGTTCATGGGAATCGCCATGAGTATCACGGCCTTTCCTGTTTTGGCTCGCATTGTGCAAGAACGTGGCATTCACAAAACCCGTTTGGGCACCATTGTTATCACCTGCGCCGCCGCCGACGACATTACCGCTTGGTGTTTATTGGCTGCAGTTATCGCCATTGTCAAAGCAGGATCTTTTGTGAGTTCTTTGTATGTGATAGGTATGGCAGCAGGTTATGTGTTGCTGATGCTTTTGGTTGTAAAGCCCTTCTTGAAACGCATCGGGGATTTGTATGGAAGCAAATCAAAATTGAATAAACCCGTCGTTGCCATCTTTTTCCTGACCTTAATTTTATCGGCCTATACCACAGAAATCATTGGCATCCATGCCTTGTTTGGCGCGTTTATGACCGGTGCAATCATGCCCGATATTGCTAAGTTTCGCGCCATTTTTATCGAAAAAGTAGAAGATGTATCCGTGATCTTATTGCTGCCTCTGTTTTTTGTTTTCACCGGATTGCGCACCCAAATTGGCTTGATCAATGACCCATTTTTGTGGAAAGTAACCGGCTGTATTATTGGGGTTGCTGTGGTGGGCAAGTTTGTAGGCAGTGCCATTGCAGCCAAATTTGTGGGCCAAAATTGGCGCGACAGCCTGACCATTGGTGCACTGATGAATACCCGTGGATTAATGGAATTAGTAGTATTAAATATAGGCTATGATTTGGGCGTGCTTACCTCCGAAGTATTTACCATGATGGTAATTATGGCCTTGGTTACTACGTTCATGACCGGTCCTGCTTTGGATCTGATTAATTTTATTTTCAAAACCAATGACGTTTCTCCGGCTGAGGAAAAATCGGCGGCTACCACCTACAAAATTTTAGTTTCGTTTGGAAATAGCGAAAAAGCAAAAGGCCTGCTTCGCATCGCATCGAGTTTATCCCGCAAACAAAAAGGGGAAGCCAGTATTACAGCCATGCATTTGTCCATGAGTGATGAATTGCACTCCTTCAATATGGAGGAATATGAGAAAATGCGATTTGCTCCAGTGCTTGAAGAAGCCCGGGTGCTGAAACAAGAAATCAATACCTTTTTCAAAGCCACGGTTGATGTTGAAACCGACATCACGGACATGGCCGAGCAAGGAGATTACGATCTGCTTTTGGTGGGTTTAGGTAAATCTATTTTTGATGGAACGTTACTGGGAAAAGTCTTGGGCTTTACCACGCGTATCATCAATCCCGATCGTTTGATTGATAAATTTACCGGTAAAGAGGGCTTGTTTGAGAATTCCCCATTTGACGAACGTACCCGTCAAATTATTACCCGAACGCAGCTTCCGCTGGGGATTTTTATGGATAAGAATTTGCAAAAAGTAGACCGGGTGTTGGTGCCAATATTTAGTGCGGAGGATAGTTTTTTGATTGATTTTTGTCATAAGTTCATCCACAACAACGAATCAAAAGTTGCCGTTTTGGCCAGCAACACTATTGTACAAAGCAACTATTTACTAGAAAGCGCGCTTGCCGCATTAGAACAAGAATATCCTTCCAACTTGAGTTTGCTGCACGAACGAATTTTGGATAAAGATTTCTTAGGCAAACAAGATTTATTGGTTATCAGTCTAGACAGTTGGAAAAAACTCGTGGCTTCACAAAGCACATGGCTAAGCAATATTCCTTCGGTACTCATCATCAAACCTTAAAAGCCAAGGTCAAGTACAAAACTAAATTTTACCGAGATATTGTCTTCTAAATCGGGTAAGCTATTGGCTCCGTATCGGTAAAATAAATTCAATCCCAACGCGCCAATCATATTATTCAATTCAATCCCAGATTCAATATATCCCTTGTCGAGCGTTTTGTATACAAAGCCACTGTGTTGTTCGGGCTTTTCCATGTTTCCAATGGCAGTTCGGGTTACCAACACGAGGGTGGGGGTAAATGAGCTTGAAATGGGCAAACTTTGAAAGCTGTGTTTGAGTTGAAGTGTAGCATATCTACTCGAGAAAAACTCATTATAAAACATGGTTTCAAAACTGTTTTTTGCTGCAATGGTAAAACGCTGCATGATTTTATCTTTACTGATGTTATTTGGAGAGGTGTTGTACAAATGCGTTATGGGTACATCGCCAAAGGCATAGCCCGTTTCGAGTAATATACCGC
>JAGNTC010000130.1 GCA_017987725.1 Flavobacterium sp. | reverse complement strand
TACCCTATTTTTTACAAAAAGCGCAAACCCAAAAAATCAAAATTCAATCGCACGAAATTCAGACTTATTTGTGGCCCGGAAACGAAACCCGTATTTTATTGATACACGGTTGGGAAAGCAATGCGGCACGTTGGTCCAAGTTGTTTCGTAAACTCAGCAAAACGGGTGCCACCATTATGGCCATTGACGCGCCCGGACACGGTCAATCCAACGGCCATGAATTTACCATGTTGCTTTATGCCGATATTATTCATCAAGTTGCCCAATCGTTTCAACCCACTATTCTAATGGGCCATTCCATTGGCGGCTCGGCCTGTGTGTATTCGTACCACAACTTTCCAGCATCTTATCCCCAATTGCAAAAAATGGTAGTTTTGGGCGCCCCATCTGAAATTAAATTATTGATCGATGAATATGTGCGCATGCTTTCGATGAATAAGCGAATGACGCGCTTATTGTATGCATTTTTTACCTCCAAGTACAACATTCACATTCCTGAATTTACTACCGCACATTTTGAAAATACCTTTGCTTTAGAGGGATTGATAGCGCACGATAGCACGGATCCAGTGGTGCCTTATGTGGAAGGAAAAAAATTAGCCCAAGCTTGGACTAAAGCACAATTTATTACCACCGAAAATTTGGGCCACAGCATGCACGACGAATACCTGTATGAGCAAATCACCACTTTTACCACTATCTAACACCAAGCGTTTATACACGAAAATACTATCTTAGCCCCATGGAAGAATCGGTAAAACGTTTAAATAAATACATCAGCGACACCGGCTATTGCTCGCGCAGAGAAGCCGACAAACTCGTCGAAGAAGGTCGAGTAACCTTGAATGGTGTGGTGCCCGAAATGGGAACCAAAGTGAGCGAGCGCGACGAAGTGCGCATAGACGGCAGATTGATCGTGGATAAAACCGAAAAAATGATTTATTTGGCGTTCAATAAACCCGTAGGCATTGAATGCACCACCAACCTTGAGGTACGCGACAACATCATCGATTACTTGAATTACCCCAAGCGCATTTTCCCGATTGGTCGACTGGACAAAGCCAGTGAGGGCTTGATCTTTTTAACCAATGACGGCGATATAGTAAACAAAATTTTGCGGGCACGTAATAACCACGAAAAAGAATATACGGTTACCGTAAACAAACCCATTACCGATCGCTTCATTGATCGCATGGGCCATGGCGTTCCGATTTTAGATACAGTGACGCGCAACTGTAAGGTGGAGCAAATTAGCAAGTTTACCTTCAAGATTATCTTAACACAAGGATTGAACCGGCAAATTCGCCGCATGTGCGAATACTTTGGATACGAGGTAACTGCGCTCAAACGCATCCGCATCATCAACATTTCGTTGGATGTGCCGGTAGGACGTTACCGCGAATTGACGGCAGCCGAAATAAAGGAATTGAATCAGTTGATAGCCCCTTCAAGCAAGACCGAAGAAGCCAGTTATTTGCCTAAAAAATAAACCTATTTGGCACGGCGTTGTTCGCGGGCCAACAAGGTGTTTTTGAGTAACATGGCAATGGTCATAGGGCCTACACCTCCTGGAACAGGAGTAATGTGGGACGCTTTTTTACTCACCATATCAAAATCGACATCGCCGGTAATGCGGTAGCCTTTCTCGGTGGTTTTGTCTTCCACACGGGTAATGCCCACGTCAATAATCACCGCACCATCCTTGACCATCTCGGCTTTTAAGTAATTGGGAACGCCTAAAGCGGTGATGATGATATCAGCCTGAGTGGTAATTTGCGCAATGTTTTTGGTGTAAGAATGGGTTAAAGTAACGGTTGAATTTCCGGGAAATCCTTTGCGGCCCATTAAGATACTCATGGGACGTCCCACAATATGTGAACGACCAATCACTACCGTATGTTTACCTTTGGTTTCGACGTTATAGCGTTCTAATAATTCCAAAATCCCAAAAGGGGTTGCGGGAATAAAGGTAGACATATCCAAGGCCATTTTTCCGAAGTTTTCGGGATGAAATCCGTCAACGTCTTTGCTGGGATCAATCGCCATGATCACGCGTTGGGTATCAATTTGATCAGGTAACGGCAATTGCACGATAAACCCATCAATGTCATCGTTTTCGTTGAGTTCTTTGATTTTTTTGAGCAACTCGGTTTCAGAAGTCGTGCTAGGCATTTTTATCAAGGTCGATTCAAACCCTACCCGTTCGCAGGATTTAACTTTACTGCCCACATAGGTTAAACTCGCGCCATCATTCCCAACAATAATGGCAGCCAAATGTGGAACCTTTTCGTTGTTTTGTTTCATTTTGGCCACTTCGGCCGCAATTTCATTTTTGATGTCTTCGCTTACTTGTTTTCCGTCGAGTAGTTGCATGGTAGTTGTGTTGTAGTTAGGTTGTATAAAAAAAGGTCCAACATGTGATTACAGCCGTTGGACCTTACATTGTATTAGCGCATGCCAGGCATTCCGGGCATTCCGCCTTTCATGCCACCCATCATTTTCATGAGGTTTTTGCCGCCTGGGCCTTGCATCATTTTCATCATCTTGCTCATTTGCTCAAACTGTTTCATGAGTTGGTTTACTTCTTCAATTTTACGACCCGCTCCTTTGGCTATTCTGGTTTTGCGTTTCATGTCAATAATCGAAGGACGTGAACGTTCTGTGGGCGTCATCGAATGGATAATGGCTTCGATGTGTTTGAAGGCATCGTCTTCAATCTCCACGTCTTTCATCGCTTTGGATGCGCCGGGAATCATGCCCACCAAATCCTTCATATTACCCATTTTTTTCACCTGTTGAATCTGGGCCAAGAAATCGTCAAAGCCAAATTCGTTTTTGGCAATTTTCTTTTGGAGCTTGCGGGCCTCCTCTTCGTTGTATTGTTCTTGCGCGCGCTCTACCAAGGAAATCACATCACCCATGCCCAAGATACGCTCGGCCATACGCTCGGGGTAAAACACGTCAATGGCTTCCATTTTCTCGCCAGTTCCCACAAACTTAATGGGTTTATTCACCACCGATTTGATCGAAATGGCTGCACCCCCGCGGGTATCTCCATCCAATTTGGTGAGGATAACCCCGTCAAAATTCAAACGGTCGTTGAAGGCTTTGGCGGTATTTACAGCATCTTGTCCGGTCATGGCATCCACCACAAACAAAGTTTCTTGCGGTTGCAAGGCTTGGTGCACATTGGCAATTTCGATCATCATTTGTTCGTCCACGGCCAAACGACCGGCGGTATCAACAATGACTACGTTGTATCCTTTTTCTTTGGCATATTTCACCGCGTTTTGTGCAATCTCTACGGGGTTGTTGTTGCCCAATTCGGAGTACACTTCTACGCCTATTTGATCACCCACAACATGCAATTGGTTGATGGCCGCTGGACGATACACGTCGCAGGCAACCAACAAGGGTTTCTTTCCTTTTTTGGTTTTTAAGAAATTAGCCAATTTACCCGAGAAGGTGGTTTTACCCGACCCTTGCAAACCCGACATTAAAATCACCGATGGATTTCCTGAAAGGTTGACTCCGGCCACTTCGCCACCCATCAATTCGGTGAGTTCGTCCTTGACTAATTTGACCAATAATTGTCCCGGCTGTAAGGTAGTCAATACGTTTTGACCGATGGCTTTGTCTTTTACTTTACTGGTAAAATCTTTGGCTATTTTAAAATTAACGTCGGCATCAAGCAAGGCACGTCGTACTTCTTTGAGTGTTTCGGCTACGTTAATTTCGGTTATTTTTCCGTGTCCTTTGAGGATATGAAAGGCCTTATCTAATTTCTCGCTTAAATTATCAAACATCGCGCTGAATAGTATTAATTAGTGAATGGTATAGGTAAAAACAAGCGGCAAAAATAAACATTTGCTTGTAAATTTTACAGCTTTAAAGCTTGAAATTGTGCGATATATTCTGCAATCCCATTAAAAAAAATTATATTTGACACAGTTTGCCAAAAGGAAACAATATAAACACCCAAATAAATGAAACAACTCACGAAATTTGCGTTTTTACTGGCCATTTTTTGTCAATTCGCCACAGTTTCTGTATCGCACTTGTATGCACAACAGTCTGTATTTGACATCGCCCGAAAAGGAACCGTACAAGAAATGGAAGTGCTTTACAAAAAATCGCCCGAATTAATCGATTCGCAAGACGACAGAAACTCGACTCCCTTGTTGTTGGCTTGTTACCGAAACAACGAAGCGGTAGCACTTTATTTGTTGGATCATTGCAAAGACATCAATTACAACTCGGGCATGGGAACTGCATTGATGGCGGCAATAATGGCTAATAACAGTACCTTGGTTGCCAAGTTTATTGAAAAAAAAGCCGACCTCAACCAAACCGATAAAAGCGGAAAAACAGCGCTCATCTATGCGGCTTTTTTTAACCGAAATCCACTAATAAAACTACTGGTTGATGCGGGAGCAAACAAAAGCATTCTTGATGCGGATAACCGCACAGCACTTGATTATGCTACCACCTCTAAAAATACAGAAGCAATTATTTATTTATCAAACTAACACCTCACACAACATGAAAAAAAACTACTCCTTTTTTGCACTCGCTCTTTTAGTATGCGCAACCGCAACTGCCCAAATTAGAGAAACGGCCGTGACCACTATTGGCAGCATAACCGTAAAAATTAGTTTAGACCAGGCTACTTCATTGGCCACCATTACCCTTACCGGACCGTCAACCCGTTGGATGTCCATTGGATTGGATTGTTCATCAATGGCAGGAAACAAAGACGTCATTAGTTACGGGACTAGCTTATTGGACCGATCTTTTTCAACAAGCACGCATGTTCAACCCCTAACTGACCCAATCAACAACCTTACATTGGTTAGCAATACCGTATCGGGAACTACCCGCACACTTGTGGTAAGTAGACCTTTCAATACCGGCGACAGCAACGACTATGTATTTGACTTTAACGCCTCAGCATTGAATATCGTTTGGGGACTAGGACCTGGAACAGATTTGGGCGTAAAACACAGCAGCAAAGGAATTGCTACGCTCAACTTTAGCACCCTATCAAATGACGAATTTACCTTGGCTAATTCAGTACAAATTAGTCCAAACCCGTCAACGGGTTTAGTCACGCTACAAAATCCGGCTAGCCTAAGTATCCAGACTATTTCTTTGTTTGACAACCAAGCCAAGCTGTTGAAAGTATGGAATCCTTCGGCCGAAAATACGATGAATACTACACTTGACTTGAGTGCGTTTGCAAAAGGTGTATACTACCTTGAAGTAACTACTCCTACAGACAAATCGGTTAAAAAAATCATCTTAAACTAACCCATGTTTACAAAAAAAAAGTGGGTATTTGCACTTGTAATCGTATTGATTGCCTCAGCTGCAGGCCTGCTGTATGTGTTTTATGGGGGCGGGCGGAATGTGGCTACTGAAGAATCAGCATACGTGATCCGTACAACTGATTTGGCAAAAGAGTTTGCGGCAGATACCCAGAAAGCCCAAGAAAAGTACAACAACAAAACCATCAGCATACAGGGAACTACCCAAAGCAGTTCGGCTACGGAGATTGTGCTTGATCAAGGCGTAATTTGCACCTTTTCTGCTGCTGTGCCTCAAACAAATACAGCTCAAAAAACAACCATCAAAGGTCGATTTGCCGGTTATGATGAACTACTTGCCGAATTTAAATTTGACAACTGTGTGGTCTTATCTAATAATTAATTTATACTCCATGAAAAAGTTATTATTATTTGTCTGTCTCATTTGCCTCTCTTTTCAAGGAGTTGCGCAAGACGATTTGCTAAACGAATTACAACAGACGGCTGAGCCACAGCCCAAACAGATTGAAATGGCTGCGTTTAAGGGACTCCAAATTTGCAACATGCAATCGACCAAGTTAGCGGCAAAAGGCGAATGGTACTTTGTTGTTTCGCATCGTTTTGGTAACCTAAAAGAAGGGACAAATAACTTTTTTGGATT
>JAGNTC010000014.1 GCA_017987725.1 Flavobacterium sp. | reverse complement strand
CACCTTTGATTTGACACTAAATTTTGCAAGTAATGGAAACACCAATCAAAAATTTTGGTTACAAAAATTAATTGATCCCGTTTTGGGCGTGTGGGGTAATCCAATGACGAATGTTCCCTACGTTTCCGGCACAGCACCAGATACCACTGATTCCTATTTGCTTTCAAATAATTCTACCAATTACAATTTAAATTTCAATGGCGAGTTTCGCATTCTACGCGTGTTCTCCACTTACGTAAATGGCAGTGAATTGAATTCGGGAGCGACGAACAACATCAATGGGCTTTGTTTTCAGACGCTTACAAATCCAACATTTATTTTTGATGAAGTCTTGGAATTTTTAGATGCCAATCGCATGCCTTGCTCTCCCGGTGGAAGTTTGGATGTTGTGCTCGATGTGAGAGGTAAAATGCCCTTGCATTATAGTATCATTGACAAAGATGGCGTCCCATTTGTATTGGATAATGGAACATCAGATGTGTTTTACAATTTACCACCTGCTATCTATACCTTTCAGGTTGAAGACGATTGCGGAAATATTGTGAACCGGATTTTTGACGTAAACAGTTTGGTTTCCATAGTGCGCATTACCAAACCCAATGACATTGTAGTTTGTCAACCGGTGTTGAGTGGAAATGAAACCTACGACATCAGTTTGCAGACACCCATCATCATGGGCACGCAATCGCCCACTTTATACACCTTGAGTTACCACGAAAATGTAACCGATGCGCAAAATGCGACCAATGCGCTTACTAATTTAACGGCTTATAATCCCACGGCCAACCCTCAAACGGTATATGCACGTCTGCATTTTAACGCCCTACCCAATTGTTACGAAATCACATCGTTTGATGTATTTGGTGGGCAAATTCCAAGTTTAAGTTTAGATCCAACCTATTTGCAATGCAACGCCAATTCTATAACTGTATCAGCGGCCACCGCCAATCTGCCCATCACAACTTATTCTTGGTCTGATGGAACAGTAGGAACTGACGTAACGATTACCCAATTGGGTCAAACGCTCTTAACCGCCACTGCTGCCAACATGTATGGCTTACAAAATGTAGCCTGTGCAGTAAACCAAGACATTACCGTTAATATATCAAAAATCCCTACTGTTGATGACATTCAAGTGGTCGATTGGACCACCGTTGATAACAGTATTACAGTCGTGGCGTCAGATCCTACATGGTTTGAATATGCACTCAATGCGGGTTCATTCCAAGACAGCAATGTGTTTGATCAATTGCCCGCCGGTGTCTATACCGTTACTGTTCAAGACAAATTGGGTTGTGGAAGTATAGATCGCGAAGTGTGGTTGTTGGATTACCCAAAATTCTTTACCCCCAATGGCGATGGATTCAATGACGAATGGAAAATCAAGTACGCAGAATTTGAACCCAATTTAAAAGTGTACATCTATGACCGCATGGGTAAATTGATCAAGTATTTGGATGCCCAAGCCAGTTGGAATGGTAATTTTATTAGCAACCAACTCGTATCCGATGATTATTGGTTTGTAGCCTTACGCGAAGACGGTCGAAAACTGCAAGGACACTTTTCATTAAAACGATAATATACAATGCAAACAATAGCCTGGAAAACCGTTAAGGAATTTGAAGACATTACCTACAAAAAATGCAATGGGGTAGCGCGTATCGCGTTTAATCGTCCCAATGTGCGCAATGCCTTTCGCCCCAAAACCACTTCAGAATTATACCAAGCCTTTTATGATGCACAAGAAGACACTTCAATTGGTGTTGTCTTGCTTTCAGCCGAAGGACCTTCAACCAAAGACGGCGTGTATTCATTTTGCAGTGGCGGCGATCAAAATGCTCGTGGCCACCAAGGTTATGTGGGAGATGATGGCCAACACCGCTTGAATATACTCGAAGTACAACGCCTTATCCGTTTTATGCCCAAGGTAGTTATAGCGGTTGTACCAGGATGGGCCGTTGGCGGCGGGCATAGTCTGCACGTGGTCTGTGATTTGACCTTAGCCAGTAAAGAACACGCCATATTTAAACAAACCGATGCCGATGTAACGAGTTTTGATGGCGGCTATGGATCGGCTTATTTGGCCAAAATGGTGGGTCAAAAAAAGGCCCGCGAAATCTTTTTCTTGGGCCGGAATTATTCAGCCCAAGACGCACTCGATATGGGTATGGTCAATGCGGTAATTCCACACGATGAATTGGAAGATACCGCCTATGCGTGGGCGCAAGAAATATTAGCCAAATCACCTACGTCAATCAAGATGCTCAAGTTTGCCATGAACCTCACCGACGATGGCATGGTTGGGCAACAGGTTTTTGCCGGTGAAGCCACTCGTTTGGCTTACATGACCGAAGAAGCCAAAGAGGGTAGGAATGCCTTTCTTGAAAAACGTAAGCCTAATTTTGGCGAAAACAAGTGGATTCCTTGATAATTAACAATTTATAATTAAAAAATAAACGTTCAATTGAATATGAAACACTGGATACAAGCCGCTCGATTGCGCACTTTACCGCTATCGGTTTCGGGGATTTTGGTGGGTTGTTTTTATGCCATGTCGCAATCGCTTTTTAATTGGGATATTGTGATTTTTGCACTCACAACCACTTTGGGATTGCAAGTGCTTTCAAATTTTGCCAATGATTACGGCGATGGCATCAAAGGCACCGACAACCAAGACCGAGTGGGACCAACCCGTGCCATTCAAAGTGGGGATATCAGTCCAGCGGCCATGAAACGAGCCATTACAATTACCGCTTTGCTTACGTTGGTTTCTGCTGTGTTACTCATTTATTCGGCCTTCAAGGACTATAATTTTTGGTATTCTTTAGGCTATTTGGTCTTGGGAATTTTGGCAATTGCATCGGCTATTCGCTATACCGTAGGGAAAAACCCCTATGGATACCGCGGATTTGGCGATTTGTTTGTGTTTTTGTTTTTTGGATGGGTGAGCACCTTGGGTGTGTATTTTATGTTTGCCAAAACATTTGCCGAGGGGTACTTGTTGTTTTTACCGGCCACTGCTATTGGCATGCTGAGTGTAGCCGTGCTCAATTTGAACAACATGCGCGATGTGCTGTCGGATACCCAATCGAGCAAAAATACCTTGGTGGTACAAATGGGATTACCCAAAGCCAAACAGTATCATTATTTTTTGGTGATTTCAGCCATGGTATTGGTCTTGATCTTTGCCATACTAAACGATTTCACCACCGATGGTCAATTTAATTTCGACCAGTATTTCTTTCTTTTGGTCTATGTGCCCTTAGTATTACACCTGAAACGCGTATACCATAATCAAGATTCCCGTACGCTCGATCCCGAGCTCAAAATAGTGGCTTTGAGTACCTTCTTTTTGGCCATTTTATTGTCCTTAGGACTCATCTATTTTTTGTCAGACTTGGTAGTAAATAACGGATAAATTATGAAAATTACATTTTTTGGACACGCCTGTTTACAAGTTGAGGTGGGAGGAAAGGTACTTTTGGTTGATCCATTCATCACCGGAAATCCCAAAGCAGCACACATCAATATCGCTGATTTACATCCGGATTATATATTGATCACCCACGCCCATCAAGACCACACGCTCGATGTAGAGGCTATTTTGAAAGCCAATCCTTCGGCTTTATTGGTTTCAAATGCTGAAATTATTACGCATTACTTATCCAAAGGGTATGCCGGCCACATGATGAACCACGGCGGCAGTTGGAAATTTGATTTTGGTGTCGTAAAATATGTAACAGCCATTCACTCAAGTTCTTTTGCTGATGGCAGTTATGGCGGAAATCCAGGTGGTTTTGTGATTGAAGGCGAACACAAAAACATCTACATCGCCGGAGATACAGCATTGACCTATGACATGAAACTCATTCCCTTACGCACCAAATTGGATCTTGCGATTTTACCCATTGGCAGCAATTTTACCATGGATGTGGAAGATGCAATTCTTGCCTCCGATTTTATTGAATGCGACAAAATCATGGGCTACCACTACGATACGTTTGGCTATATCGAAATCAATCAGCAGGAAGCCATTCGGAAATTCTTTGACCATGGAAAAGATTTGATGTTGTTGGAAATTGGCCAAAGCATTGAAATTTAATTCATTAGCCATGCAAAAAAAAAGTCTGGTGTTGCTAATGTTGTGTCTAGTATTGGGCATGCAAGCCCAAGTAGACGGCTATTGGGACAAAGAGCGCGCCTTTTCGAAAGAGCTTACCGTAACAGCCCATGACCGATTAATCGTTGCTGTGGACGAACTGCCTCAAGGTACCACCGAATTGGTGTACCGCATCACTTTACTCGACGACAATCAGCACACGACTTCCAGTTTGATTTCCGTATTAAAAGCCATTCCCGATCCTACAGGAATTTCACAAGGATCAGCGGGCGCTTTGGTGTTGCTGTCCAAAATTGCCGGTGACGACCAATGTACCTATGCCATTTTTTCTAACTCCGACGTGGCCAAAAATTACAAACAAAGCGGCTCGACCAAAAAAGCCTGCTTTGCCCAAAAATCGCCCATCAACAAAGACGCGCGTCGACTTACCGTTTCGTCAACCTCTTGTTTGTCTACTCAAACCATTTGGTTTGGTTTTGAAAGTGCCAATTGGATCATGAACCAACGCATTTTGGTTGAGGTTGTTCCTTGGGTTGATACCAAATTAAGTTCGGGCTGGACTACTGCGGCCAAAAAAGAAGTGGTGGAGCTTTGCGCCTCTACCGAATTGGCCAAACAGCTGGGTTCCGCAGAAGCGTATTGTGGCTGTGTATTAGAGCGCATTACTTCCAAATACACGTTTACCGAATATACCAATTTATTGGCTGCTGAAAAAGCCAAAGCTTATGCCGAAAACAGCTCAGTTTGTTTTGTAGCAACCCATGGTGAAGCGCTGCGATATACCCATTTCAAAGAACTATTGGACTTAGCCAAAGCAAACAAAAAATATGGAGAGGCCATCAAACACAGCTTGTTTCTCCTAGAATCTCCCAAAGCGACTGTTCAAGATTATGCGCAATTGGCTTGGTTGTACTTGGCTACCAAACAGTTTGACAAAGGTTTGTACTACGCCCAGCAAGGGGTAAGCAAAGACCCAACCGATTTGATAGCACAAGTTTGCTTGGCCCATGGCTATTTGTTGCATGATCAGTTTCATGAAGCCAAATTGATTTATAAAAAATACCAAACCCAAAACGTGAATGAGCAACTATCCTGGAAAGCAAAAGTGGAACAAGATTTTGCTGAATTTGAAACGTTGGGCATTGCAAATTCAAACTACAAACGCGTAATCCGATTGCTAGACTAGCATGAAAGCAAGCTATTTTCGATATGATTTAGATTTCAAACAGGCGGCCGGTACTTCCCGCGGTGTCCTGCACAGCAAGGAATCTTGGTTTATTGTACTGGAACAAGACCACAAAAAAGGAATCGGTGAGTGCGGCCTATTACGCGGATTGAGTCATGACGACCGTCCGGATTACGAAGAGAAACTGCGTTGGGTTTGCGAACATATTCATTTGGGAGAAGCCCAACTGTGGGAAGAATTGCGCGAGTTTCCGTCGATTCAATTTGGAGTAGAAATGGCTTTTCGATCCCTAAATAGCGCTACATCGTTTAATTTATTCCCGTCTGATTTTACACTAGGCAATCAGCACATTCCCATCAACGGATTGGTTTGGATGGGGGACATCGAGTTTATGAAAGCCCAACTCGACGACAAAATCGCCCAAGGA
Organism: Flavobacterium sp.; assembly: GCA_017987725.1. Taxonomy (GTDB): domain Bacteria; phylum Bacteroidota; class Bacteroidia; order Flavobacteriales; family Flavobacteriaceae; genus Flavobacterium. Next base: position 14,637 of record JAGNTC010000014.1, on the reverse strand, counting down.
TTTCGTTGTGTGAAACTCAAAATAGGCGCCTTGGATTTTGAACAAGAATTGAATTTGTTGCGGCAAATTCGTTCCCATTTTTCAGCTGATCAAATTGAAATTCGACTGGATGCCAATTGCGCATTTACTGCAGCTGATGCTTTAGCTAAATTACAACAGTTGGCTGTTTATCAAATTCATAGTATCGAACAACCCTTAGCCATTAACCAACGCGAATTGCTGGCCGAATTACTTCAAACCAGTCCAATTCCCATTGCCTTAGACGAAGAATTAATTGGACTTACTACGCTCGAAGCCAAACGTAATCTATTGGAACAATGCAAACCGGCCTATTTGATTTTTAAACCCAGTTTTATCGGAGGAATCAAAGGTACCCAAGAATGGATTGCCTTGGCCGAAGAATTTGGAATTGCTTGGTGGATCACTTCGGCTTTAGAAAGTAACATAGGTTTGAATGCCATTGCGCAATTCACCGCTACCTTGAATAATCCGCTGCCACAAGGACTGGGAACAGGTGCATTGTACACCAATAATTTTGACTGTCCTTTGCAAGTCAATCAAGGGTTTTTGTCGTATAATCCTGCAGTAGATTGGCAAGTAAATTTAGCTGCGTTTAGCACTTAATTGAGCGCCTTGCAATCAGCAGCCGTGTCATAGTAGTTGCGGTTTTCAGGTGTGTCTTTTCCGAAATACGAACGTTTGTTTAGCGCGGTAAAATTTCCCAATTGTCCCGAAAAACTTTTTGAATTCCCTTTGATGTTAAAGTGTATGTAGTCGATGCGGTGCTGTTGAACTAGTTTCATTTCGGCCGCATTTAAGGTGTAATAACTGATGATTTTGCTGCCATCGGTACTGCGTTTGTTTTTGTCGGTACAGGTGATCACCGTGTTGTTGTGCAGAAACAAATAGGTTGTACCCGAAAGGGTTGTTTTAGTTGACGCAGTTTCAAGTGCTAAGGTAAGCTGGCCACCTGTAGCAGTTTTGCTAATTTGCACCTCAAGATGGCCACTGTAGGCGTAGCGCTCACACAAAAAATGCCAGACTGGAGTTTGGGATGTAGTTGTGGTTTGGCCATAACTTGAATAAACAGGATAACAACTCCATACAATAACAAAAATTACGGCTAATCGCATATCAGAAATATAACTACTAAGCTAACGCAGGGTTTACAGTATTAGTATAGACTTGGAAATTCATTTGGTTTAACCTCACTCATCATGCTGTAGACTTTTTCGTAAATGTCTTCGGCTGATGGTTTTGAAAAATAATCGCCATCAGTGCCATAGGCCGGACGGTGTGCTTTGGCCGTGAGCGTTTCGGGTTTGCTGTCCAAATATTGATATGCATTTTGGTTTTCTAAAATTTCTTGTAAAATATAGGCTGAGGCTCCACCCGGTACATCTTCGTCAATTACCAACAAACGATTGGTTTTTTTCACGCTTTTCACACAATCGTGCGCAAGGTCAAACGGCAAGAGTGATTGCACGTCAATGATTTCGCAATCAATGCCAATTTCTTGTAATTCTTTGGCGGCTTGTTCGATCAGTCGAAGGGTTGATCCGTAAGAAACCAACGTAATATCTGAACCTGTTTTTATGGTTTCAACTTGACCAATCGGGGTTTTAAAGGCCCCCAAATTAGTGGGCATTTTTTCTTTTAACCGATAGCCGTTCAGGCATTCTACCACCAAGGCTGGTTCGTCACATGCCAATAAACTGTTGTAAAATCCGGCTGCTTTGGTCATGTTGCGCGGTACCAACACATGCATGCCACGTATAGCGTTGATAATCATACCCATCGGAGATCCTGAATGCCAAACGCCTTCTAAGCGGTGCCCTCTGGTGCGCACAATCAGTGGCGCTTTCTGACGACCCTGGGTTCGGTATTGCAAGGTGGCCAAATCGTCACTCATGATTTGAATGGCGTAGAGCAAATAATCCAAGTATTGAATTTCGGCTATGGGTCGTAAGCCACGCATGGCCATTCCAATTCCTTGCCCTAAAATAGTGGCTTCGCGGATCCCTACATCGGATACGCGCAATTCGCCGTATTTTTCTTGCATGCCTTCCAATCCTTGGTTTACATCGCCAATGGTTCCGGCATCTTCACCAAAAATCAAGACTTCAGGATGTTGCGCAAACAAGGCATCAAAGTTGTCGCGTAGTACCATTCTTGCATCGACTTCCTCAGCCGATTCATCATAGTTTGGTTTTACTTCCTGAACAGAAGCAATGGCGTGTGCCGACGATGAAAATAAATGCGAAGAGAATTTGGGTTGGATTTGGGCTTGGTATTGGGTAATCCACTGCGACAATTCCGCTTGAATGACATCGCCTTTTACCAATCGAAGGGCTTTGCGTGCACCTACCAATAGGTCTTTTCGAATAGGCTCTTTTATTGATTTTAAATCAGTGGCTTGTTTGTGTACAAAAGCGGCATTGGTTCCGTTTGATTTTTCCAAAAGAGCGACTAAAGCATCGCGTTCGTTTTTCATTGGAGAAATAAACGCCTCCCAAGCGGCCTTTTTGCCCTGCAACACTTCGTTTTTGGAAGCTTCGTCCATTGCGTCTAATTCAGCTTCGGTGGCGATAGTATATGCAATCATCCAAGAACGCATTTGCTTCAGACAATCAAATTCTTGTTCCCACGCCAAACGGTCCTCGTTTTTGTAGCGTTCGTGTGAACCCGATGTAGAATGGCCTTGCGGTTGGGTAAGTTGTGTCACGTGTATCAAAACCGGTACGTGTTCGGTACGCGCCAAAGCGGCTGCTTTTTGATAGGTTGCAACCAATTCGGCATAGTCCCAGCCATTAACTTTGAATATTTCATAGCCATTTCCATCGCCTTCGCGTTGAAATCCACTCAATATTTCGGAGATGCTTTCTTTGGTGGTTTGGTGTTTGGCGTGTACCGAAATGCCGTATTCGTCATCCCAAACACTGATGATCATGGGCACTTGTAAAACACCTGCTGCATTGATCGTTTCAAAAAACAATCCTTCAGAGGTAGACGCATTTCCAATGGTTCCCCAGGCAATTTCATTCCCAGAAACAGAAAAGGATGCGGTGTCAATTCCGGCTACATGGCGGTATATTTTGGAGGCTTGTGCCAATCCCAACAATCGAGGCATTTGACCAGCAGTAGGGGAGATATCGGCGCTGGAGTTTTTTTGTTGCGTAAGATTTTTCCAACTGCCGTCTTCGTGTAAACTGTGTGTGGCAAAGTGACCACCCATTTGACGTCCCGCCGACATCGGATCAAAGTTAATGTCGGTGTGACCGTATAATCCAGCAAAAAATTGTTCGATGTTTAGCGCGCCAATGGCCATCATAAAGGTTTGGTCGCGGTAGTAGCCAGAGCGAAAATCACCATTCTGAAAGGCCTTTGCCATCGCCAATTGCGGAACTTCTTTTCCGTCGCCAAAGATGCCGAATTTTGCTTTTCCGGTGAGTACTTCGCGTCGTCCTAGCAAACTACACTCGCGGCTAATTGTTGCGATTTTGTAATCATTTAGGACTTCTTTTTTAAAATCTTCAAATGAAAGGGCTGAATTTTGAGCATCTTGTGTCATATGTGTAAAGGCTAAACTTTCGGGAAACAAATTTAGTAAAAACTATTGTATAATTTTTGGAGTAGTGTATACCCGGTTTAAAACCATTTTCGGGTAAACAATGAAAACAAAATTTTTGGGGTAAAAGTGAATGTAAATCGAATGCTCTGTGCGTATTGTGGCTCGGTAATGTCCCAGCCATTGCTGGAATACACCGGCAAAAACAACTCAAAATAATCGGGCACCAAGCTCAATGAAATTCCCCCATCATAGACTACGTCCATTTTTGATTGGTTGTTTTCAAGCACCCCAAAATCATGGTAATAGTCTACCCAATTCCAAATCGTGGCACTCACATTTACGGTGCTCATCCATCTGCGGCAGCTAAAGGGTGCAATCTTGGATTTAAAACCTCCATCGGCCATAAAGTACTGTTGACTAAACAAGCCCCCGGTTTCAGATCGGCCAAAAAAGTCGTACTCAAATAAATAATCATTGGGATTGCTCAAGCCAAAATCAAAATAGTTGGTGGGGTTTTTATTGAACAAAAATGCCCCAGTAAACCATCGGAATTTTATTTGTCGGTTGTGCGCATACATTTCTCGATACTGAATTTCCGTTGATAGTTTCCCAATTTCGTTGGAGAGGTGAGCGCCGGAACTAAATTGCAAGGTGTGGTTTATTTCTGATTTTACATCCACGTATTTTAAACTGTAAATTTCATAATTCTGTATCGGATTAAACACATAACTCGAAACCTCTTTGTGCACTTTGTTGTAACGCAAGGTGAACATTTTTCGGTGGTTGTCGCGCAAATCGGGTTCCCGAAAGTAAAAGGTCACAAACGGATTTAATTTGGAATAACTGGCATCTGGGGCATAATGAAAATAGGCGCCGCTCATACCGTAAATGGTTTGAAAAGGATTGCCATTTTTTTGAAATTCATTCACCATCACCGAAAAATGGCCAATCACGGTTCTTTTGAGTGTAGCATACATCGGATTTACATCAAACACAATGGGTTTAGCCAATACGGTTTTGTTGTGCAAACGCAAGCCAGGCGCAATTCCATCATACAAATTGAATTCTACAGTGGGCACAAAAAGCAATTGGTTGTATTTGGGATCCTCAATGTCCTTCATCAAGGTAAATTTGAACGGACGATTATTACCTAATAAAGATTGAGTCCGCAACCAGTTGTTGCGCGTGTTGAACTCCGGCACTTCGTTTTTGTAATTGATTACCCAGGTGTCGGCCAAAGATCTAGGCACGGTAAAGGTGGTGTCACGTGCTGCAGTTTGAAACCACTCGTAGTAAACCACCTTCTTGTTTTTTAGTCCGTAAACAGGAATAGGCGCGGCAGTTCCCGTTTTGTTTTGCAAGGTGAGTTCAAGTGTATCAGCCTTTTTTTTGCTCTTAGAAAACCGGTAATCAATGGACTGATTGCTGTTTATTAACGAATTAAAAAACCAATCTAGGTTTTGCGCGCTTTGGGCTCGCAGCAGTTGTTCAAAATCGGAGGCGTGGCAGTACTGTTGGATGGCTTTGCTGTAAAATGATTGTATGCTTGGCGATACAGTCAAATAATTGGTATAGCTGTCTAGGTACTTCAATGCCAAGCCCGCTTTGTATTTCATTGCAATTTTCTCATTAAAGCGCAAATAGCGGTCTTTGGTTTCTCCCAAGGCTTGATCCAAATTGAGTCGCGCCATGATTAAATAATAATAGGCGTATTGCTCATTAAAATCCATATTAATCAAGCGATAGGAACGCAATACCGCAAAGCGATTCAAGTTGCCCATCATTTTTACTTCGGGATGGTAGCGCGTCATGTAATTCATCATGGTGTACAATTGAATCGCATCGACTACCCAATGGTCTTTTCTAAAGTCGAGTTGCAAACTGCTGCGCAAAAAATTCTTGGTGTAGGTTTTTAGAAATTGCAATTCAAACAACAAATCGGTCGAAAAAGGACTGATAAAAGAGGGCAATTGGTTTAAACCATAAAAGGGATTTCGGTCGTAATCGGCTTGCGTTACCGTGATGGTTTTGTAGGGATACTGGCCAATACGCTCTTGTACATAGCTTACAATTTGGGCAATAGCAGCTTCTTTTTCTGCTTGCTTTTTGTTACTACTTTTTATATTGGTAATCACCGTTAATCCATTAATTGTTTGGGCAGTAAAATTCGATTTTTTTTGAATCGACAGACTCAGTTGTTTGCGGTTGGTTCCGCTAAATTGGGCTGAAGTAGTTGTGGTTTTTAGTTCGTCCAAATTACTCACAACACTATAATTTTCAGGCACTTGAATCGCCAACGCATAACTGCTGCTGGCCAAGGCCGCATCGTCCAAATTGGCATTTGTATAGGTAATAAATTGATGATTTTCATATACCGCAGGACTCAAAAAACAATCCCAAGCAGCCAAATCATCTTTGCTATTCCAGCCGTAATGGGTAAATTCTTCGTAAGGAAACTGTAGTACATACTGCATCTTGACCACCGTGGACGCGCCCGGATGCAAGCGGGTAATTAAGTTTATTTCCAGCAGTTCAATTCCTTCAGACAATCTGTTCCAATTTAGGTTTTGACCAGAGGCAGTTTGTACAGCTTTGATTTGCGTATAGCCCAATTCTTTTTTGGGGGCAAAATGAAACCGCCGCACAAATTCGTCTGAAAAACGTTTGCCGAGTTCCGAATTTTTATCAGAATAGGCATGATTCCAATCGTACAAGACGATTTTATTTAGCGTATCGGAAGATTGATTGACATAGGTCAATTCTTGTTGTACCAGCAATTGATGGGTTTCGGGATTATAACTGGCCGAAATGCTGCTGTGGTGTTGGGCCACACTGGTTTGAAAAGCAAATCCAAGGCAAGCCAAAAGCAGAATATGATGCATAAAGCTGCGCATAGGATAAGGCAATTACGTAAGATTAAAAATTAGGGCTTAAATCGTATTTTTTATAAAATTGATCCAAAATATTCACCACTTCATCGGCCGAATCGACTACTTTGATGAGATTCATATCGGCTGGATTCACACACAAATGTTGTTCGACCAATACGTTTTTAATCCAATCCAACAAGCCCGACCAAAATTCGGTACCTACCAATATAATGGGAAATTTGGCCACCTTTTTGGTTTGAATTAAGGTAATCGCTTCAAACAATTCATCCAGTGTACCAAAGCCTCCAGGCATGACTACAAATCCTTGCGAATATTTGACAAACATCACTTTTCGCACAAAAAAGTAATCAAAATTCAGGTTTTTATCGCGGTCAATGTAGGGATTGTAGTGTTGTTCAAACGGCAATTCGATGTTGAGCCCTACCGAGGTTCCGCCGGCCAAATGGGCACCTTTGTTACCCGCTTCCATAATACCAGGCCCACCACCGGTAATGATGCCATAGCCGGCTTTGCTTATTTTGAACGCAATTTCTTCGGCCATTAAGCAAATGGGATTGTCTTGTTTTAATCGGGCTGATCCAAAAATTGAGACACAAGGGCCAATGCGTCCCATGGTTTCAAATCCGTTTACAAACTCCGACATGATTTTAAAAATCGCCCAGCTGTCGTTGGTGCGAATTTCATTCCATGTTTTTTGTTTAAGTCGATCGTGTATAATGCGATCCTCCTCGTTGTCAAAATCTTCTATTTTCATCGTGCTTCTTGTTGATTAATGTTGCTTCAACAGCAAACAGGCTAAGATAACTCTTTTTTCAAAAAAGCGGCTGTGTAACTTTTTTTGTTTTTGGCCACCACTTCGGGCGTGCCTTCGGCTACAATCTGTCCGCCGCCTTTTCCTCCCTCGGGACCGATGTCGATGAGGTAATCGGCGAGTTTAATCACGTCGAGGTTGTGTTCGATTATGATAATGGTATTGCCTTTATCAACCAGTTTTTGAATCACTTCCATCAACACCCGTACGTCTTCAAAATGCAAACCGGTAGTGGGTTCGTCTAAAATGTACAAGGTATTTCCCGTGTCTTTTTTGGACAATTCACCCGCCAATTTGATGCGTTGGGCTTCTCCGCCCGAAAGGGTCGTGCTTTGTTGTCCCAAACTGATGTATCCCAAGCCCACATCTTGAATTGTCTTGAGTTTGCGGTATATTTTGGGCAAGTGTTCAAAAAACGGAACCGCCTCGTCCACGGTCATGTTGAGCACGTCGGAGATTGATTTGCCTTTGTAGCGAATCTCGAGTGTTTCGCGATTGAATCGTTTGCCTTGACAGGTTTCGCATTCTACATACACATCGGGTAAGAAATTCATCTCGATGGTGCGCACCCCTGATCCTTCGCAGGTTTCGCAGCGTCCGCCGGCCACATTAAAGCTAAATCGGCCCGCTTTGTAGCCACGAATCATGCTTTCAGAAGTTAGGGTAAATAAGTTTCGAATTTCCGAAAACACTTCCGTATACGTTGCGGGATTGGAACGTGGCGTTCGACCAATGGGGCTTTGGTTAATGTCAATTACCTTGTCAATGTGTTCTAAGCCACTGATGGTTTTGTACGGCATCGGAATGCCTACGCCATTAAAAAAATGCGCGTTCAAAATAGGGTAGAGGGTACCGTTTATGAGACTCGATTTGCCGCTACCCGAAACACCCGTTACACAAACCAAGCTGCCTAAGGGAATACGAAGCGTTACATTTTTAAGGTTATTGCCCGTTGCGCCAGATAAGACCAATTGGTTTCCGTTGCCTTTTCGACGCTCGCCAGGAATGGGAATGCTGAGTTTACCATTGAGGTAATTGGCAGTCAAGGTGTCTTCTTTGAGTAATTCTTTGGGCGTGCCTTTGCTGATAATTTCTCCGCCAAATTTTCCAGCTTTGGGTCCAATATCAATCACATAATCAGCGCGTTCAATCATGTCTTTGTCGTGTTCTACCACCAACACCGAGTTGCCAATGTCCCGCAGTTGCTCGAGCGAATGGATGAGTTTGGCATTGTCGCGCTGGTGCAAACCAATGCTAGGTTCGTCTAATATGTACAATACGCCCACCAACTGCGAACCAATTTGCGTGGCCAAGCGGATGCGTTGTGCTTCGCCGCCCGACAAGGACTTGGACGAACGATTGAGCGCCAAATAATCTAATCCTACATTCACTAAAAATCGCAAGCGGTCTTTGATTTCTTTGACCACTTCACTGGCAATGGCTTGTTGTTTGGGAGTTAATTGAGATTGTAATTTCTCAAACCAACTGCTCAAATCGATGATGTCGAGGCTCGATAATTCGGCGATGTTTTTTTCGAGTAATTTAAAATGCAAGGCTTCTTTTTTCAATCGACTGCCCTGGCATTCGGGACATGCTACTTCGTCCATGAAGGCGGCGGCCCAGCGTTTGATGCTCGAGGAGCCACTTTCGTCGTGTTGGTTTTTGATGAAATGGGATATGCCTTCAAAATCAATTTTGTATTCTTTGGTCACGCCCAAGGTTTTAGAGGGCACCGAAAATTTTTCTTTGCCACCCTGCATAATGAGTTCCATGGCCTCAGCTGGAATGGCCGAAATGGGATCGGTGAGTTGAAACTGAAATTTCTCGCCAATCACTTCCAGTTGCTTAAAAATCCACGTGTTTTTGTATTCGCCCAAGGGTGCAAATCCGCCGGCCTTAATGGATAGTTTAGGATCTGGAACAATTTTGTTGGGGTTGATTTGATTGATTGTTCCCAAACCGTTGCAACACGCGCATGCTCCTTTGGGCGAATTGAACGAAAACAAATTGGGTTCAGGATTGGGATAGGAGATTCCAGTTGTGGGACACATTAAATTGCGGCTAAAGTACCGCAGTTCCTGGCTGTCGTGGGCCAACAACATCAAAATATCATCGCCGTGGTGCATTGCCGTTTGGATGCTTTCTTGCAGGCGTTTGTCTTGATCGGCAGCATTGTCTAAAAGCAATCGATCAATCACGATTTCGATGTCATGGGTTTTGTAGCGATCGAGTTTCATGCCCGCTGTGATGTCGAGAATCACGCCATTCACGCGCACTTTCACAAAACCTTGTTTGGCAATGTGCTGAAACAATTCGCCATAATGTCCTTTTCGGGCGCGTACAACTGGCGCCAACAAAGTTACTTTTTGGTTTTGGTAGTCGTTTTCGATAAGCGTTTTGATGTGGTCATCCGAGTAGGAAACCATTTTTTCGCCGGTGTTGTAGCTATATGCGTCGGCGGCTCGGGCATACAACAAACGCAAAAAATCGTAGATCTCGGTAATGGTTCCTACGGTTGATCTTGGGCTTTTGCTCGTGGTTTTTTGTTCGATGGCAATTACAGGCGAAAGACCATCAATTTTATCGACATCAGGCCGTTCCAATCCGCCCAAAAATTGGCGTGCATAGGCCGAAAAAGTTTCAATATACCGGCGTTGGCCCTCAGCATAAATGGTGTCAAACGCCAATGATGATTTTCCCGAGCCCGAAAGACCCGTAATCACCACCAGTTGGTCGCGGGGAATCGAGATGTCAATATTCTTCAGATTGTGCACGCGAGCGCCCAATACTTCTATCGTTCCGTCAGTATGTGTCATGATTTTTGCAAAGAAGCAAAAGTAGTGTTTAGATTTTTGATTTTTGCCTGTTGATTGTTGATTTTTGAATGTGCTACAAACTCAATTTGGAAGGTTTATTCCGCTATGCTCCATCTGTCGGCTGTAGTCTCGAGTCAGGTTTATTCCGCTTCGCTTCATCTGTTCGTCCCGAAGTTTCGGGACTCGAGTCAAGTTTCAGGTTGGCTAACTTAGAACCGTCTTTACTCTAATGTATCTTGGTCTTTTATTTTTTATCAGTTTTCAGTTATAGTTATGTGTTAGTTTTTAATAGCACGTTGCTTACAACAATTGAAATTAAAATGTACTTTTGAAAAAGTAAACAATTTAGACTATGGAAGCAGTTAACATACAAAGTAAAAAATTGGAATTAATTCAATGGCTCTCCACTATTGAAGATTTGTCTGTGCTTAATAAAATCATTGACTTGAAAAAGCAAGAAAATAAAGATTGGTGGAATTCGATTTCTGAAAACGAAAAACAATCATTAGAAAAAGGTTTACAAGATGCGGAAGCAGGAAAACTAAGTTCACATTCAAAAGCTAGAAAACTTTATGACAAATGGTTATAAAATTCTTTGGACAGATTTTTCCTTAAGTGAATTAGAAAAGACAATTGAGTATCTTAAAGAAAATTGGACAGACAGAGAATTACATACTCTTGCAACAGAAATTGAAAAAACGCTCAATTTACTTTCTCATAATCCAAACCTATTTCAAGCATCTGACATTAAAAAAGATATTCGTAGAGTTATAATCGCTAAACATAACACATTGTATTATCGAATAAATAATAATACAATAGAGATTATCTCGTTCTTTTCAAATCGTCAAAATCCAAAAAAAAGAAAATTGTAGTCGATAGGTATATTGGCAAAACGGTTGGCTTACTTAGAACCGTCTTGAATCAATTGGTCTATCGACTCTTTTATTAAGCATTATGCAAGAAAACTTCAGCAGGAATACTGAAATAATTTTTGAGTTTTTGCGCCATTTTTAGGGTGATTTCGCGCTTGCCAGAAAGAATAGAAGAAACGTGGCCTTTGCTTCCAATAATTGGCTCAAGATCTTTTGGTTTAATGCCCATTTCTTGCATCTTATATTTAATAACTTCTAAGGCATCCAGTTCAGGCAATTCATAATGTTTATCGTCATAATCTTTCACCAAAACCAACAATAAATCTAACTCGTCACTTTCTGGCGTGTTGGGATTTGCATGGAATATTTCCATCAATCGCAAAGAGGCTTTGGCGTAATCTTCTTCGGTTTTTATTACTTTCCAGTTCATCGTTATCGTTTTTTATTGTTTAAAATTGAAACATCAAAAGCTACAGTTTCAACATTTATTTTATCATATTCTTTGTGTGTTCCAAACCAAATTACATAACAAGCTGTTTGAGAAAAATTCATAGAAACGACCAATCGAAAATCATTTCCTTTAATATTGAAAACAACTCTTTCGTTGTTTACGATACTTGCATTTCCATACACTTGTTTGAGTTGGTTGAAATTGTAAAATTCTAATTTTGAAAACTCATTATACCATATCAACAATTGCGTTTTTGCAATTGGATATTGATCGATGTAATATAAAATTGTTTTCTTAACCAGTATTTTCATGCCACAAACTTAGGTAAAAGTATTCAATTTGCAAACTTCATTAATGCGTTATGTTTTTTTTGCAACACGGATTTGAAAAATGGGAGGAATCACTATTTATAATTTTCAAGTTGAAAATCACAAATTCCAATCCAGAAGCTTTGGGACTAAAATCTGATTTTGAAAGTTTAATAGGCAACTTCCTTTTTACAACCTATACCTTCCCTTTCTTCTCCTTCACAAACAACCCCGCCGTGTATTTCTCATACAGCTCAAATAAAAACTCCATGCGGTTGGCATCAGAAGTAAATGATTGAGGACGATACGCCAAATCAACAGCTTTATCCAGTTCGTTGTGTGCTTTCACTAAAGCTGGGGGCATGGTTAACGGATCGTACAGATCTGCCAAGGAACTATTCGGAAATTCTGCACGGGCATCCAATACTTTTTGTGCTGCTTTTTCAATGGCTTCTTTATGTTTATCACTTGAGGTTTCTGGCCATGGATAATTGTTGTAAACGATATCTTTCGAATATCTATATCTACTTTCTAATCTACCACATGTTGTTTTAACCCAAGCCATATGCATTTTTGACATAAGTACACCGAATTGGAAGAGTTGGCCATTAGGAATAATATGACAACTATTATTAGCAATATCATTAATTCCAAAGAAACCCATTGGGATATAGACCCTATTTTCTGAACTTGTACTTGGAATTAAGATAAATGTTGCTGGTCGGTTTCTATCTCTAAACAAAGTAGGTGTAGTGGCGAATTTTTGAGTAGAAGGTGCTACACTGGCTAACCTGAATTTTCTTACCTCTTCAACCCGTTTCATGATCTCAGGCATTTGTTTTATGGCACTTGGGTCTGCTTTTTCTAACCATAGGCACCATCTTGTTTTACCATTAAGAAATTCATATGCAGAAATTAATGGCAAAATGTATTTTGATGAAAGAGGCTCCTTATAAAGCAAATCAGCTTTCTCTTCGTCAGACAATAGAAGATTACCCCCATCTAAAGGCATATTTCCAAAACTCATTTTTGGAATGTGACATATGGGGATGCTTTTTTTCTCAATCAATAAATTTTTCGCATCCACCAAATATGGATTAATGTTCTTGGCAAGTATTTCTATTGGTTCTCCTTTGATGTCCGGATATTCAAAAATGCGTTTTTTAGTTGTGTCAACATTTGCAAAACCAACAATGATACAATATACTGCCGCATTTCCTTTGGCTTCGTTACTCCATTTAAAAGTCCGATGTGCAAAGTGGATTTTAACATGATACTTATTCATTAGTGTACCCCAAAGTATACTTGTTTGTTCTCCTTGTACAATCGAATTTGTTGAGACAAATGCGGTTTTTATCTGAGTGTCTTGCATTTGTTTAGCAGCTTTCACATACCATCCAGAAACATAATCTAGTATACCACAACCTGTGACATTTTCAAATTCTCTGACAATTTGATCTCGTTGCGTTTGAGTCATAATTTTGGAACCGATGAATGGTGGATTGCCGATAATATAGGCTAATTCATTTTTCGACACAACTTCTTCCCAATCTGTTTCCAATGCATCAGCGTGAACAATCCTTGCCGATTTAGTCAAAGGCAATCGTGCAAAATACTGCCCAAACTCCATGCTCATTTTCAGGTTCATCTGGTGATCCATCAACCACATGGCAACCTCGGCAATGCGTGCAGGGAACTCCTCGTATTCGATACCACACATCATGTCCACATTCAGCAATGCAACATCTTCCAGCTCCACCAACACTCGGTCTGTTCCAAAACGTTGCTGCAAAATAGCCAACTCCAATAAACGCAATTCACGATACGTGATAACCAAGAAGTTACCACACCCACAAGCAGGATCCAAGAACTTCATCTTACTCAAACGCAGGTGAAATTCATTGAGTTTTGCTTTGTTGGTTCTGATACTTTCAAACTCGGCCCAAAGATCATCTAGGAAGAGAGGCTTGATCAGTTTAAGAATGTTCTTTTCGCTGGTGTAATGCGCACCAAGATTACGTCTCTCCTTTGGGTCCATAACACTTTGAAACATGGAACCAAATATCGCAGGAGAGATTTTACTCCAATCGAGGTAACAACATTCCAACAAGGTCTGGCGCATCTTGGAGTCAAAATGAGCAGTTGGTAAGATTTCACCAAACAATTTTCCTCCTACATAAGGGAAAGCATTCAATTGTTCATCTAGATTCTTAAACCGCTTGTCAAGAGGCGTATTGAGTACCTGAAAGATCTCCTGAATTTTTGCTGCAAGATCACTCCCGTCTTCACCGGTTCGTTCCTCAATAAAATCCTGGAATTGTTGCTTATTGAAAATATTGGTGTCCTCTGCAAACAAACAGAAAAGTAAGCGCACCAAATAAATTTCCAATGGATGTCCTTCATACCCGATCTCCTTCAAACGGTCATGCAGTTTGCCCATCAATTCGGCTGCTTTAACGTTAACAGGATCTTCCTCACGATACACTTTCTTCTGATAGCCAGCTATGAACCCAAACAGTTCAACATGATTGACAAAATCATTTAATTTAAATTCAACGTATTCTTCATCACCAGTTTCCTCTAAATCATACAAGCGGAACGTATCAAAATCACATACCAAAACGTATTTTGGGATATCCAATTTTTGCAACCCATGAATATAGCCTTTGGCTTGTCCGTATGCTTTTGAAAGGTCTTTTCCTTTGCTTTTCATTTCAATCAAAAGCCATCCTTTCCATAACATATCGATATATCCATCATTGTTACCGAGCTTTTTCACTTTATGTTCAAAGCCCGCAACTTTACGTTGATTTAAACCAAAAACATTGAAAAATTCGAAAAAAAATGGTTTTGCATAAGCTTCTTCGCTATGCGTACCTTCCCATTCTTTTGAAATTGCTAATGCTTTTTCTTT
>JAGNTC010000129.1 GCA_017987725.1 Flavobacterium sp. | reverse complement strand
GGTCCAGTAACTAAGATCACTTGAGCTCCTTTTTGGATAGCGGCTTGGGCAATGTCAAAGCCCATTTTACCGGTAGAATGGTTGCCAATAAACCGAACAGGATCAATGGCTTCATAAGTGGGGCCAGCAGTTACTAAAACGGTTTTTCCACGTAAAGGCAATTTTTTAGCTATATCAGCTTCCATAAATGCCACAATATGTTCGGGTTCTGCCATGCGTCCTTCGCCAATTAAACCACTGGCCAATTCTCCCGATTCGGCTGGAATAAGGATATTTCCAAATGAGGTTAAGGCTGAAAAATTGGCTAAGGTGGTGGGGTGCTTGTACATATCCAAATCCATCGCAGGAGCAAAATACACTGGACATTTGGCCGACAAATACACGGCCATCAATAAATTATCGCAGTTACCCTGAGCCATTTTTGACAAGGTATTGGCTGTTGCAGGAGCGATGAGCATATAATCTGCCCAAAGGGCTAGCTCTACATGGTTATTCCAGGTGGGATGATCTTCCTGAAGTGCAGGATTGGGCGTATTGAAATAGCTAGAATAAACCGGATTTTTAGAGAGTGTAGCCAAAGTAAGCGGCGTGACAAAATCCAAAGAAGCAGGTGTCATGATCACTTGGACCTCGGCACCTGCTTTTATAAAAAGACGAACTAACGAAGCAGTTTTGTATGCGGCAATGCCACCAGAAATTCCTAGTACTATTTTTTTTCCGCGTAAAACCGACATCTGTGTGGGTTGTTATTTAGTTCCTTCTCGGTGGTATATTTTACCATCCATCCACTCTTGTACGGCCAAAGCATGTGGTTTAGGCAATTTTTCGTAAAACTTGGATACCTCAATTTGTTCTTTGTTTTCGAAAACTTCTTCTAAACTGTCATTGTAGGTAGCAAATTCTTCTAATTTTTCGGTCAATTCTTTTTTAATCTCCGAATTAATTTGATTGGCACGCTTGGCCATAATGGTAATTGCTTCGTACACATTTCCGGTTGGTTCTTCAATAACGTTTTTGTTGTACGTTATGGTAGTCAACGGGGCATTGGTTTTCTTTAAATCCATGTGATTATTTATTTAGTGTATTGTTGTAATTGCGTATCTATTTTTGCCAACATATCATCGGCTTGGGCTTTGTATTTGGTTTGTTCATTGAATTTAATCAGTGTGGCATAAGCCGTCTTGGCATTGAGTAGACGCTCTTGCATTTTAGTGGCAACACTATTAATCGCCAAGTAATACGCCGAATCCAATCTGTAATAAAGTGCATCCTCTTTGTACTTCGTTCCAGGAAACTCATCAATAAAAAGATCCAGAGCAATAAGTGCCGACTTGTAATCTGAAATGGTATTGTACTGTTTGGCGTTTTCGAATACTTTTTTCTCCACCTTATCGGTCAAAATTTTAAGCACGGCATTGGCTTCAGCCATGTTTTGCGAGTCGGGAAACTGATCGATAAAAGCTTGTAATTTGCTAATCGCTTTAAAGGTATCGGTTTGATCTAAACTGTACACCGGCGATAATTTTGAGTAGCACTTGGCTCCCAAAAACGAAGCTTCTTCCAGCTTGTCGCTTTTTGGATAACTGGAAGCAAAATTTTCAAATTGGTATCCGGCCAAATAATACTGTTCGGTTTTGTAATAGGCTTGTGAAAACTGATAAAACATTTGCTCGGCTTGCGGTTTTCCACGGTAGCTAGGGGCAAGTTGTTCAAATAAACGAATGGCTTTGTTGTACTTGCCTTTTTCGTATTGAAGCGTAGCTTGGTCAAATTTCACAGCAACATCTTCAGACTTCAATGCTTTTTGGTAGGGACTGCACGAAAAAAGTGCAACCGCAATGAAGCTTATAACGAGGAGTTTTTTCATTTATTTGAATCGGGTATTATTGATTTACAAGCCGTTGTGTCGCTCGAAAACGAAGGGCAAATTTAGTTATAAATTACGGATTACAAAATATTTTTTTCGAAGCCAGGTATGGCAATTTAACAAGCACAGTTTTGAATGAAATGATGCAAACGACTGCGCAAATTTTCTTCTACAGGAACCAATGGTAAACGAAGGGTATTTTCAGCCAATCCCAGCAAATTAAACACTTCTTTGATTCCTGCTGGATTGCCTTGTTCAAAGATCATGTCAATAGCATCGGCCAATTGATAGTGTATGGCATAGGCTTCGTCAACTTTTCTTTCCAAGCCCAAACGCACCAGCGTAGAAAACTGTTTTGGAAAGCCCTCGCCGATAACCGATATGACTCCGCTGCCACCTGCTAAAATCATAGGCAAGGTAATCATGTCATCACCAGAAATCACATGGAATCCTTGGGGTTTGTGTTGTAACAATTTCATGGCTTGTACAAGATCACCTGCCGCTTCTTTGATGGCAACGATATTGCTAAATTCATTGGCCAAACGGATTACCGTTGCTGGCAGCATATTACTGGCCGTTCTTCCCGGAACATTGTATAGAATAATGGGTTTGGGTGAAGCCATAGCGATGGCTTTAAAATGCTGGTAAATGCCTTCTTGTGATGGTTTATTGTAATAGGGCGACACCGATAAAACCGCTACAAAAGCAGATAAGTCTCGGGTTTGAAGTTCGTGAATCACCTTGGCTGTGTCATTTCCGCCAACTCCCAAAACCAAGGGCAATCGACCATTGTTGGCTTCGATAATCGTTTGGATAACCAAGTTTTTCTCATCGGGTGACAAGGTTGCGCTTTCAGCAGTGGTACCTAAAACCACCAAATAGTCAATTCCGTTGTCTATTTGAAAATGTACAATTCGCTTTAAAGCGTCCACGTCTAATGAAAAATCTTTTTTAAAGGGCGTTACCAAAGCAACTCCGGTTCCTACTAATGCTTGCATCTATTATAGTTTGTTTAGTATTTTTAAATATTTTACCAATTCTGTCATGAATTCCTCGTGCTTTTCTGCGGTGGTATTGATGATAAAGTGATTTAATTTTTTATCAATCGAAGCAAATCCAACTTTAAATCCAGCTTTTGATTGATTACTCACTGCCAACAAAGGGGCTTTGGGCATGTCGTAGTAATTGATTAACAAATCAAAGCGTTGTGCAATAAATGCTTTCACTTCAGAACTTTCGAAGGAAGCCTTCCAACTTAAATCTTTGTGACTGAAAGTTGGATAACTGAATGTTTCATTTTTTTTGATGGTATTTTTAAACACCAATACCTGTATATCCTGTGGAAGAATTCCTTGTGAATTTAGGTCTTGCACTAGGGCTTCTTTTTCCGTGAAATAACTCTCGTCAAATAAAATTCCTACTGTATGTATACGTGCATCAATACTAGATAACTTTACATTATTCAGATTTTTAGTAATCAATTTTAGGGTAAAAAAATCCTTTATATAGTTTAAAAACATAGTACTTTTACTTGGGAAACAAATTTACATAAATAAGCAGCAACACAGATGGCAAAACTAAAAAAGTATAACGGTGCAGGTGGGCATTTTGTTTTATTCTTAACATTTATTGTCTTGTTTTCCTGCCAATCCAACAAATTATGGATTAGTAAAATTGAAGGAAAAGAAATTAAATTAACCGCTGAAATACAAGAAGACTCCTTGATTCAGACCGTTATAGCTCCCTATAAAAAAGCAATTGACACCGACTTAAGCAAAGTTCTAGCCTATGCCCCAACAACCATTGATAAATCTGGCGAATGGCAAACGCCGTTGGGTAGTTTATTTGCCGATCTTAGTTTTGCCAAAGCCTCTTCGCTATTTCAAGAAATGCAGCAGCAAAAACTTGACTTGTGTATACTAAACAGTGGTGGGATTCGAACTATACTTCCAAAAGGAGACGTAACGGCAAGAAACGCCTATGAAATCATGCCTTTTGAAAACAACTTACTTGTTGTGGCGTTAAAAGGTGAACAAATTATGGAATTGCTGAATTACTTTATTCAGGAACATAAACCGCACCCCATTTCGGGACTGGTATTTCGTATTTCACCAGAATCAGCGCCCGTGGATATCAAAATAAACGGAAAAGATTTTGACCTAAACAGCACCTATTATGTGGCCACATCCGACTATTTAGCAAACGGAGGCGACAACATGTTGTTTTTTAAAAAGGAATTAGCCCGGTATGATTTAAACTACAAATTGCGTAATGTATTGATCGATCATTTCACACAAGTGGATACCCTAATTGCGCCCAAAAATGAACGGGTTTTTAGTCAAAAATAAGCCAAGACCAGCATATGAAAAGAAGAGAATTTATCGAAAAAACGGCTGCAAGTGCTGCATTGGTTGGCATTGGACTTGGAACAACTGCGTTTTCAGAAAGCCCAATAAAAAAACTAACCGTATTGCACACCAATGATGTGCACAGTTACATCGAACCATTCGCAGCCAATCACCCAAAGTTTCCAAACATGGGAGGCGTAGCACGAAGAGCGGCATTGATCGAAGCAATACGCCAAACCAATCCAAATGTACTTTTAGTGGATTCAGGTGACATTTTTCAAGGCACTCCCTATTTTAATTATTACAAAGGCGCGCTTGAATTTAGCTTGATGAGCAAAATGGGCTACGACTTTGCCACACTCGGCAATCATGATTTTGACAATGGAATTGAAGGTTTTCACGAGCAACTTCACTTGGCTAACTTTTCGTTTGTTTCGGCTAATTACAACTTCAAAAACACGCTGCTTGACGGGTTAATTTCACCCTACAAAGTGGTGATCAAAGACGGGATAAAAATTGGTGTTTTTGGTTTAGGAATTGATTTTGAAGGGCTGGTTGACAAACGAAATTACAAAGAGACCGTCTATTTGGATCCCATAGATATAGCCAATGATACGGCAGCACAATTAAAAAACACAGAGAAATGCGATTTGGTTATTTGTCTCTCCCACTTGGGTTATTCGTACAAAGAAGACAAAATAAGCGATGTGAAATTAGCCGCACAAACCAAAAACATTGATTTAATTTTGGGTGGACATACCCACACCTTTTTAGACAAACCGACTATAGTAAAAAACGCCGCACAAGAAGACGTCTTAATTAACCAGGCAGGTTGCTATGGTGTCCTATTGGGGCAGATTGATTTTTATTTTGACAAAAAATCCAAAACGAATCACAGCAGCAAAAGTATTGTGGTCTAATTAATTCTTGTCGGATCTTACTTGTAAAGTAAAGGAATCATGATGCCTGCGACGTTTTTCGTCCAAGACCAAGAATCTACAAAAGAGGTACATACCCGCATAAAAAAACAATAGACCTACGGCTTCAAAGTTTCCGTTTAAAATAAAACTCAACACCTGGTCCACAACCAAACAAAGTACCGATACAACCAAGTACACACTTGATTTGCGGCTTTTGCTAAAAAAATTAGCCAAGGCATAGGCACCCATAATCACAAAAATTAAACATTGTGTTATGTAAAGCAACAACTCCTCTTTTACAGTAGAATAGGTGATGATTGTAAGCAAAGTATAAAATAGGATAAAGGGTATAGCGCTTACAGCAAGAGCAAAAAAGGCAGCCGACTTCAGCGAAGTATTCAGAAGCTGAACAAATAGAATTTTATAAATCATTAAACACAAAGTACCAACCACCATAGCGATAAGCAGGTTTGAATGCGCAAATAAATTGGCAATCCACGCGGCAAGCAAAGCAAAAATATACATGGTATTCGGTCGTCGAGTGGAACACCAATACATAAACACCAAGCTAGGGATCACCAAGGGTTTTACCAAAAACAACAAATCTTTGTCTTTGAAAAATTCGAGCACAACCGCTACAATCGATAGAAACAAATACCCAATAGCTATGGAATTCACGAACTGGGTTTTTCTAAAAAATGAACTGGTAGATTTTGATTTCATCTTGTAATTATTTTTTAACGTTTCAAATAAGCTGTAAATTCTTGTTCTGTTAAGATTGGAATTTGCAATTGCTTGGCTTTTTCTAATTTAGCGGGACCCATGTTCGCTCCAGCGACAACCCAATCGGTTTTGGCCGAAATAGAACTGCCTACTTTGCCTCCATTCTCTTCAATCACTTGTTTTAATTCATCGCGTGAAAAGGACTCAAATACTCCCGAAACCACAATCGTTTTGTTTTTTAATAGCTCGGTGGCATTGGGATTAAACACTTCGATTAACTCAAACTGCAACCC
>JAGNTC010000128.1 GCA_017987725.1 Flavobacterium sp. | reverse complement strand
GTTTCGCGAAAGCAACCGAACCGAAGGGATCAGTTTATACATTCATCTGCCGTTTTGCGAAAGCCTGTGCACCTTTTGTGGCTGCAACAAACGCATCACCAAAAACCACGCCGTGGAGAGTCCCTACATTGCAGCCGTGCTCCGTGAATGGCTGTTGTATTGTGCGATATTGGATGATCGACCTCAAATTAAGGAAATTCATTTGGGTGGTGGAACGCCCACTTTTTTCTCGGTAGACCAATTAGAAAAACTCATCACGGGTTTGTTTCAAACCGCCGATCGAGCGGCTAATTTTGACTTTAGTTTTGAAGGCCATCCCAACAATACCACCCGAGCCCATTTGCAAAAATTGTATGATTTGGGTTTTCGGCGCGTGAGTTTTGGCGTACAAGATTATTCACCCAAGGTACAAGAAGCCATTCACCGGGTGCAGCCGTTTCATAACGTGGCCAAGGTTACGTTTTGGGCGCGTGAAATGGGCTACACTTCTATAGGCCATGACCTCATATTTGGTTTGCCGTTTCAAACGCTTGATGACGTGATCGATACCATCGAAAAAACCAAATCACTGGCGCCCGATCGCCTGGCTTTTTATAGCTACGCCCACGTGCCGTGGATAAAAGGCAACGGTCAACGCGGATTTAAAGACCAAGACGTACCCAAAGACGAGGTGAAACGCGAGTTGTATGAGGTGGGCAAAGCCCTATTGGCTGAAAACGGCTACTGCGAAATTGGTATGGATCACTTTGCACTTAAAACGGATTCGTTGTACAACGCTTTTCAAAACCAAAAATTACACCGCAACTTTATGGGCTACAGCCACTCCAAAACCCAATTGATGATTGGCTTGGGCGTATCGTCCATCAGCGACAGTTGGTATGGTTTTGCGCAAAATGTAAAAACCATCGAGGAATATTACCACGCGCTAAATCAAAATGATTTTCCGGTATTTAGAGGGCATCAGCTCACCGCAGAAGATTTGATTATACGCCAACACATTTTGAATGTAATGTGTCAATTTAAAACGAGTTGGGCCGATGCTAGTTTGTACTTCCATGAAATTCCGGAAGTGATATACCAACTCCAAGAAATGGAACAGGACGGCTTGTTGGAATTTGTAAAACAAGGCATTCAGGTTACCGAAAAAGGCAAGCCCTTTGTGCGCAACATTTGCATGGCGTTTGATTTACGCCTCAAACGCAAAGCCCCCGAAACCCAGCTATTCTCCCTTACTATATAAAAAAAATCACGCCAGTAGCGTGATTTTTCGTTCTTGCGCAAAACCTATTTGGTTTTAACTAAGCGGTATAATTCTTCTTTGAGTTGCATCAAATGTGCCTTCATTCTTTGCAGTGTTTCATCAGTAGCCAGTTCAATTCCGGTTCTAATGCGCAAAATTTGGTGATCGAGTTTATGGTACTCATCAAATTTCAGGTAATGTGGATGGCTAACAATGAGCTCTTGAACTTTTAAGCGGCTCTCGGGTAATGCGTGCATTAATTTGTTTTTTTCATGGGGTTTTATTTAGTGGTGACAAGTAGGATGTTGTTGAACAAATAAACTGGTTTGGGCAGGAGACACATAGGGTATACCCATTCCCAGTCCGCGTACGATAAACAATAGGCCCAATACAATAGCAAAAACAGGGATAAGCTGTTGAATTTTGTTGCGGCTGCGCAGCGATATACAATCACTCACGATTGAAATACTGCCCATGAGCGGCAGGGTGCCTAATCCAAAAAATAACATATACAAACTGCCTAAGGCCGCTGTTTGCATGGCTATGGCGCCAAACAATGCCACATAGACCATGCCGCAGGGCAACAAGCCGTTAAGCATTCCGATAGTAAAAAACGAGGGCAAGGACCTGCTTTTAAACAGTGCGCCCAAAGCCGTTTTGAGTTTTGAAAGCAGTAGAAAAATGGGTTTTGAAACATCATATTTCCCCAAACTTTTTTCAGAAACCAACGATACGAGGATCATCGCTACGCCAATTACAATGGATAGTTGTTGTTGTATTCCGGCCAAAAACAAGCCGCGACCCAAAAGTCCAAACAGCAAACCGATGCCGGCATAAGCGCTCAATCGGCCCAAGTGATACAAGGCAATTCTACTGTATTTGGCTATTCCTTTTGAGTTCCCAACAGGCAACATCAGTGCAATGGGACCGCACATCCCCACGCAATGTAAACTGCTCAATAGTCCAAAAAGTAAAGCCGTGTATAGCATAATCAGTTATTTGGTGTAATAGATGTTATGTTTACTGAGGTAAGCTATTCCTTCATATTCCCAACTCAAGGTAATATCCCACTGACCGCCTACCAAACTTTTTTTAGGTATGAGCAAAGTGGAACTAGACGTCGAAATGGGTATTTCAAAATCTAGTTTTTTGTTAGACGGTCGATAGAGGGATACTGTCCCGTTCATTTTGGCTGGATCAAATTGGTTGGGAAAAACAACCGAAATCCCATGTGCATGTACTGAAATTTGGGGCTGTTGGGCCAAATCATGCGCATGCTGAATTTGAATCATTTCGGCGCCAAATTGGGCGTCTTTTTTGTAATATTCTTCTACAACCAATTCGTTGTCATACTTGGAATTGGATTGTACTTTAATCACAAAATACAAGATAAACGACATAAAAAGCACAAAAGCCACTACGATGCTGGTTCCCCAGTTGAGTGATATTCCTTTGGATGGGGCGGGAGTTGTTGTCATATCTTTTTAAAGTTTAATCAAAATTTCTTGGGCTTAAAAAACTGCTGTGTGTGGTTTCTATTTTTTGCCTGCCATTGAATACCTCTATTTTCAACTTGGTTCGGTCGTGTTCTAGTAAAAACTGGTTAATTTCTATAAACAAAGTGCCTTCGTTCATGCCTTGCTTGGGCACCACAAAATTTTGTTTCCCCACTACATTTATTTTTCCGTTGATGCCCACCAACTTGAAATGAATGTCTTTGAAATCGACATTGGTTTTGTTGATGATTTTGTAAGTGAAAATGTTGCTGATGTTGTCGCCTTTGTGCTCATACAATTGGCCTGGCAAACGCAAAATCACGGTTTCCACTTCCGTGCGCAAAAACAACAAACTGGTGAGCACGCCAATTAAAATCACCAATACGGCCGTATACCCTTTCATCCTAGTCGTGAATTTGAATTGGGCGTTTTTCTCGATTTCGTCTTCCGAGGCATAGCGAATCAATCCTTTGGGCAAGCCTACGCTTTCCATCACGGTGGCGCATTCGTCAATACAAGCGGTGCAGTTGGTGCATTCCAATTGGGTTCCGTTGCGGATGTCTATGCCAGTGGGACACACATGGACACAGTGTTTGCAATCAATGCAATCGCCAATGCCTAAAGCAGTTCGGTCTTCGTTTTTATGAAACTTGGCTCTGCCATGTTCGCGTTCGCCACGCACAAAATCATAGGCCACATTGATCGATTTGTTGTCGAGCAAAACGCCTTGCAAACGGCCGTAAGGACAAGCAATAATGCATACTTGTTCGCGAAACCACACAAATACAAAGTAAAATACGCCGGTAAAAATCAATAAAGCCGCCAAGGTTCCTTGGTGCGCAACCGGTCCATCTTCGACCATCTGAAACAGCGCATCACTGCTGATGAGGTAGGCCAAAAACACATTGGCAATCCCAAATGAGATCAGGGCAAACACCAACCATTTGAATCCTTTTTTTCTAATTTTATCGGCGTCCCAGGCTTGTTTGGCCAAGTTGAGTTGAGCAGTTCGATCGCCTTCGATCCAATATTCGATGCGGCGAAACACCATTTCTAGAAAAATGGTTTGCGGACAAATCCAGCCGCAAAATATGCGACCAAAGATTACGGTAAACAGAATCACAAACACCACTCCGACAATCATGAACAACACAAAGATGTAGAAATCTTGTGGCCAAAACGGGAAACCAAAGAGGTTGAATCGGCGTTCCAGCACATTAAACAACATGAACTGATTGCCGTTGATTTTTACAAAGGGGTTAGCAATTAAGATGGCCAATAACACATAACTCACCCATTTTCGGTAGGTATAGAATTTGCCAGCTGGTTTTTTGGGAAACAAGAAATTGCGTTTGCCAGCCGCATTGATCGTGGCAATGGAATCTCTAAATGTGTCGTCTGGCAAATTGGACATGGCTTATTTTTTTACTTGAACGGTATCTGTAACTGCAGGAGCTGAAGTCGTTTTGGCCGTAGCGGGATCTACCCAAACTTCTCCTTCAGCCGCTTTGGGATCTTTGGGATTTGACCCACGCAAGGACAAGACATAACTGGCTACTTTTTGCATTTCTTTGGGTTTTAGCGTGCCTTTCCAAGAGATCATCCCTTTGCCATCGCGTCCACCATTCATCAAGGTATGGAACACGTTTTTGATGCCTCCGCCCAAAATCCATTGGTCATCGGTGAGGTTGGGGCCAATTTGTCCTCCGGCATCGGCACGGTGACAGACCATACAATTGGTTGTGTAAATTGTTTTTCCTTCGGCCAATGCAGCGGGATCAGTCAATAAGGTAACTGATTTTTCATCCATCAAATCGGGTGCGGTTTTCAGGTATTCGGCCACTTCAATTTTGGCTTGGGCAATCTCGTTTTTCAACTCCATTTCTTGGGTGTCGCCTCCCATTATATGAAATCGCACCAAATACACAGCGGCAAACACGATGGTGAGGTAAAACAAATACACCCACCAAGGCGGCAAAGTATTGTCTAGCTCTTTGATGCCGTCGTAATCGTGGTGCAAAAGCAAATCATTTTCGCTTTCGATGGGCGTCGATTTGGTTAAGGCATTTACGAGCTTTTTATACCATTGGCTTTCGCTGATGCTGCTGTTTTGTGCCGCATCCAACTGGGTTTTTTGTTCGTCAGTAAGCAAATGATAGGTGATGGTATCCACGGCATTCATGGTAATTTCTATGGCAATCAACAAGAACAAGAACACAAAGAGGAACAACGAAACCATCGGAAACTTGACAAAAGCTGGGCGGTCGCCAGAGTCAATGAAATATTCGAGTGCGATCAGTACACTGAAAAAGATCACAGGAACTCTTACATATACGGGAAGTAATTTTTTCATTTTTTACTTGTTTATCATTAATTATCGTGAAACGGAAGTTTGCTCAGCTCGTCTATTTTTTCTTTTTTGTAGGTAGATACCCAGATCCCCAATCCGACAAAAAACAGAAAGAAAATAGACAAAGAGAGTATGGGGTAGATGGCTACACCGGTTATGGTTTCCATCGAATGTTTTACTTGTTCAAACATGGTCTTATTTTTTTGCGTTATTTTTTACTTTGATGTCGGTGCCCAAGCGTTGGATGTAAGCAATCATGGCCACAATTTCTCGTTGGTTCATCGGTACAAATGCTTCGCCTTTGGCCGCCGCTTTTTTCTTGCTGTCTTCGTAACTTTTTACAAAGTCGGGGTCGTTTTTCAAGCTGTTTTCGATGCCAATTGCTTGATTCCGTAAGTGTTGTTGTGCAGAAGCAATTTCTGCTTCGGAATAGGGCACACCAAGCGCAGCCATGGCTTTCATTTTTTTCTCGGTCAAGGAAATGTCCATTGCTTTGTTGTCAAAAAGCCATTGGTAACTCGGCATGATCGATCCAGCCGAAATACTTTGTGGACTCCAAAAGTGATTGAAGTGCCAGTTGTCGTTGTATTTTTGACCTTCGCGCAACAAATCGGGTCCGGTGCGTTTGGATCCCCACAAAAACGGGTGATCGTAGACAAACTCTCCCGCTTTGGATTGTACGCCATAACGTTCTACTTCGCTGCGGAACGGACGCACGTTTTGCGAGTGACAGCCCACACAACCTTCGCGGATGTACAAGTCACGGCCTTCCAATTCAAGTGGCGTATAGGGTTTTACACTGGCTATGGTGGGAATATTTGATTTCACCATAATGGTGGGCACAATCTGAATGATTCCCCCAATTAATATGGCTACGGTGGCAAACAAGGTCAATTGTATCGGTCGACGCTCCAACCAGCTGTGGTATTTTTCGCCTTTCACGCGTTTGGCGCTTACTTCTTGCAATTCGGGTGCTTCGGCCAATTCGTCTTCAACAGCGGCATTGGCTCGCACGGTTTGGATGATGTTGTACACCAACACCAACATGCCCACCAAATACATCGTTCCACCTACCGCACGC
>JAGNTC010000127.1 GCA_017987725.1 Flavobacterium sp. | reverse complement strand
ATGTTCCAGAAGGAGCTTTCTACGTTTTCCCAGACGTTTCTTCTTTCTTCGGAAAAACATTGAAAGGAACTGAAATCAAAGATGCCAATGACGTTTCCATGTATCTTTTAGCCGAAGCTTGTGTAGCGACGGTAACTGGAGATGCTTTTGGAAATCCAAACTGTATCCGTTTCTCTTATGCAACCAGCGAAGAGCAATTGACAGAAGCATTAAAAAGAATCAAAGATGCTTTGGCTGGATAAGCTAAAACTTCTTTTTCAATACCAAAAGCCTCAAGATATTTCTTGGGGTTTTTTTTTGGATTACTGCAAAAACACACACAAACCATTATGGTAAAACAACCATAACAGTACAGTACAGGATAGCACAACTTGTTTTTATACTTATTTTTAGCAAAAACTAACCAAACATTCAACCTTCCATTATGAATAAAAAAAATACTACCATTAATCTCAAACTCAAACCCAATCTATTCCAAAAATTAGTCATTATACTTTTATTACTATTAGGCACATCCTCCCAAATATATGCACAACGCACAGTTGAAAAGCTCAATCGTGGATTAGTCGCGATGCGCTTAAACACCAGTCAAGTCTATATTGGCTGGAGAATGCTGGGAACTGAGCCCATTGACGTAAGCTATAATTTATATTGCAATGATGTAAAAGTGGCCGGAAGCCCTTTCACGACAAGCACAAACTACACCCATAACATCACTACCGACGGAACCTATTCCGTACGTGCGATTATTAACGGTGTCGAAGAACCCGCTTCAGAAACTGCAACTGTATGGGCCAATCAATATTTGGATATTGCGATGCAAATACCTCCCGGTGGCACCAATGCAAGTGGATCTTACACTTATAATGTTAATGATTGCAGTGTGGGAGACGTTGATGGGGATGGACAATACGAAATCTTCGTGAAATGGGATCCATCCAACTCACAAGACAATTCACTATCAGGTTACACGGGCAATGTTTACATTGATTGTTACCGATTTAATGGAACACGCCTTTGGAGAATTGATTTAGGAAAAAACATTCGTGCAGGGGCACATTACACCCAATTTATGGTTTACGATTTTGACTCTGATGGCAAGGCCGAAATGGCTTGTAAAACAGCTGATGGAACCATTGATGGAACTGGAATAGTTATTGGATCAGCAACTGCCGATTATAGAAATACCTCTGGATATATTTTATCTGGCCCCGAGTTTTTAACTATGTTTAACGGTGAAACAGGCAAAGCAATGGCTACCACCAATTATTTACCAGCACGCGGAACCGTTTCCGCTTGGGGAGACAGCTATGGAAATCGTGTCGACCGTTTTATTGCCGCTGTAGCCTATCTTGATGGATCGAAACCAAGCTTAATAATGGGGCGTGGTTATTACACTAGACTGGTTCGTGTAGCTTGGGACTGGCGCAACAATTCGTTTTCACAAAGATGGATTTTTGACAGTAATAATGCAGGAAATTATGCAGCTGCAGGCATGGGAAACCACCAAATGACTGTTGGCGATGTGGATGGCGATGGCAAAGACGAAGTATTTAATGGTTCAAGTGCCATTAATGATGATGGTACAAAATTATACGCCAACGGCCTAGGTCATGGCGATGCTTTACATATGTCCGACATGGATCCTGATCGTCCAGGAATGGAAATATGGCAATGCCTGGAAGAACCCGCCAAATATGTAACCAATGGTTTGGTGTTTTTGGATGCCAAAACAGGAAGTCCATTATGGGGTATAAATGGAGCAGGTGGCGACATTGGACGCTGCAACGCCGCCGATATTGATCCACGTTACAAAGGATATGAATGTTGGGGTAGCACAGGTGGTGTAAATTATTTAATGGACTGCAAAGGAAACCTTATCAGCAATTCAAAACCATCTCAAAACTTCACTGTTTGGTGGGATGCCGACTTGAATCGAGAACTATTGGACAGCAACCACATCGACAAATGGAATTATTCCACCTCAAAAGTGGTCAATTTACTTACTGCAACTGGATATTCTTCAAACAATACCACAAAAGCAACACCATGTTTGAGTGCTGACCTCTTTGGCGACTGGCGTGAGGAAGTCATCTTGCGCAAAGACGACAACAGTGCTATTAGAATTTACACCACCAACATACCCACAACCAACAAGCTATACACTTTAATGCACGATACCCAATACAGAGTGGCTATTGCTTGGCAAAACTCGGCTTACAATCAGCCACCGCACCCAAGTTTCTATTTAGGAACAGATATGGCAGCACAGACACAACCGAATATAGTTACCACAAATGTAAATTTGGCAACCAATTCATTTTCAAAACAACAACCGTCAGCAAATGCAACTCTATATCCAAATCCTACAACACAAACTTTTACCATTGTAGCTGAGGGTCGATTCACGTACACTGTTCACAACATTCTCGGACAAGAGTTAGGCTCAGGAAAAGGGGAAAACCAAGTAGAAGTAGGGCAAATTTCAGCTGCTTCAGGAGTATATATCATTACCGTAAAATCCGAAAAAGGAACATCAACAATCAAATTAATTAAGGAATAAATCATCCTCATTTTAGCACTAAAGGCCTCAAGATTTTTCTTGGGGCTTTTTTGTAGGTGTGTTCAACAAAAAACCACAACAAACAACAATTTTCCAAAAAATCCAGTTTTGAATTAGAAATCCCGAATTATTTATAAGAACTTTGCAGCCTTTTAGGCAAAAATCCTAAAAGCCTAATAGTGTAGCAATTATAAAATTATCATCCCATAGATGAAAAAGAAAATAGAAATACTCGCACCTGCAAAAGATTTAATTGGCGGAATGGCCGCCATCAATGCCGGTGCCGATGCAGTTTATATTGGAGCTCCTTTATACGGCGCTCGTTCCAATGCCACCAACTCGATTGAGGACGTGGCGAAATTGGTGGAGTACGCCCATTTATTCAACGTGCAAGTTTTTGTGGTGGTCAACACCATTTTGTACGACAACGAATTGGAAGACTGTCGCCAGATGATTTGGAAATTGTACGATGTAGGTGTCGATGCCCTGATCGTTCAGGATATGGCGATTATGGAAATGGAGTTGCCGCCTATCGTTTTGCACGCCAGCACGCAGGCCAACAACCGTGATGCCGACAAAAT
Organism: Flavobacterium sp.; assembly: GCA_017987725.1. GTDB lineage: Bacteria > Bacteroidota > Bacteroidia > Flavobacteriales > Flavobacteriaceae > Flavobacterium. Next base: position 3,071 of record JAGNTC010000127.1, on the reverse strand, counting down.
CAAATTCCTGAAAGATGCCGGAATGAAGCGTGTGGTTTTGGCTCGTGAACTGAACTTACACCAAATCAAGGAAATCAGCGATACTGCCGATGTGGAACTGGAATTTTTCGTGACTGGAGCGCTTTGCGTTTCCTTCAGCGGAAACTGTTATATGAGTGTGGCCAATGGCGAACGCTCGGCCAATCGCGGTTCCTGTGCCCAAAACTGTCGTTTGCCTTACAACCTCATCGACGGTCACGGCGAAACCTTAATCAAAAACAGCCACCTGCTTTCCATCAAGGATTTTGACGTTTCGGACCAGATTCCGAATCTAGTTGAAGCCGGAATTTGCTCTTTCAAAATCGAAGGCCGCTTGAAAGATGTTGTCTATGTAAAAAACAATGTTTCCTATTTGCGCCAAAAACTGGACGCTTTTCTGGAAGGAGCCGGCAGCGAGAAATACGCCAAAGCCTCTTCGGGAAACTGTACTTATACTTTCGAATCGGCTTTGGACAAAAGTTTCAACCGTGGTTATACTGATTATTTCGTCAACGAAAGACACCAATCCATCGGTTCTTGGGAAAGTCCTAAATCCAAAGGACAATACATTGGCAAACTCATCAAAACCACCGGAAACGCATACCAAATCGAAAACGGCGAATTCCTGAACAATGGCGACGGACTTTGTTTCATCAACGAAAACAACGAAGCCGACGGAATTTATGTCAACAAAGTCGAAAACGGCCTGGCCTATCCTAATGTATTGAAAGAAATCAAACCCGGAACTTTCATTTACCGCAACAACGACGCTGCTTTCATCAAAATCGTGGAACGTGAAGATAGTGCGGTTCGAAAAATCAGCACGACTTTATTGCTAACCGAAAACAAAAACGGTTTTGAACTCATCGCCACCGACGAAGACGGAAACGTGAGCACCGTAAGTTTGGTTCATCCAAAAGAAAGAACCAAAAACAATGAATCGATTGCAGATAATTTCAAAATCAATTTGGCAAAAACAGGTTTCACACCTTACACTGCAGATGAAATCACAATTATGTTCTCCGAAAATTGGTTCCTTCCCATTTCCAAAATCAATGAAATGCGAAGAACGGTTTTCGAACAATTATCCAAAATTCGTCTCGCCAATTACAATCGCCACGAACACCAATTGGTCAAAACATCACATCCTTATCCAGAAACCAAACTGGATTTTATGTACAATGTTTCGAACAAATTGGCCCGTAAATTCTACGAACGCCACGGCGTTACCGAAATCGAAAAGGCATTCGAACTGCAATGGGATCCCGGAAAATCACGAGTGATGACCACCAAATATTGCATCAAATACGAATTGGAAAAATGCCCGAAATACCATCCCAATATGGATGGCAGACTCAAAGAACCTTTGGTCTTGAAACAAGGCGAACTGGAATACAAACTCAAATTCAACTGCAAACCCTGCGAAATGGAAATTTGGGAAAAAGATGCCGAATTTGAAATCGAGGAAGACCACTTCCTTTAAAAATAGAAACCGATGCTTTACTACAAAAAGGCATCGGTTTTTTTATTAAATTTGGGCGTGACCACAAGGGTCGGGCTTTCGTTTCAATCTTTTTATTCCCTCCGCAAAAGCTTCGGCAATAAAAAGGATTTCCACTGCAATCCCTCACGCGAAAAAATACATTCTGTACGGACAACTTTCGAGTTGAGTAATATTTTAAAAAAACTAAATGGAATCATATTCAGAGAAAAGAGAACTTAACAAACTAGGTCTTGAAACCTTTTTTCTAAATTTAGAAAACAATCATTACGATTCCAATATTGACAAGTTAATATCCGATTTAGAACAAAAACTAAAACTTTTAGAACAAAAACCACTATCGAAAAAATTCCAATATGAAGATGAAATTGAAATTATTTTTCTTTCTAAAGAATTGTTTGCGATATCTGAAATGAAAATAATTTATGCTTATAAACATTTTGAAATACATTTAAAATTTTTGCTAAAAGCATCTTACGAGAATGTAAAAGAAAATGACTTTTTTAAATGGGAATCAATGGGATTATGTTTGGATGAAAGACTATAATATGATACCATATACAGAAAGTAAACCATCTATTATAGTTAAAGAATCGGGGAACTACTCTGTAACTACTATGAATTGTATGTATCAAGGAAATCAAATTATTAACATCACCTTTAACCCAGCACCTGATGCGAAAATTAGTTTTACTGGTTCAACGATTTTACCAGTGGGAGGAAGTTTAACGTTGACGGTTACAGATAAACAAGGAAACAAATACGAATGGTATAAAAACGGAACGTTAATACAAGGTGCTTCTACGAATAGTTATTTAGCAAAAGAAATAGGTAAGTATAGCGTAAAGGTAACGAATGGTACCTGTTCAGCGTCAAGTATTCCTGTTGAACTTACTGGAAATACTTGCAACACAGACAAACCTGTAGTTTCAAGTTCACAATCATTTTGTGGTCAAGCAAAAGTTAGTGATTTAAAAGTAAGTGGAACAGATATTAAATGGTATACTACAACTACTGGAGGATTACCTTTGTCTATAACTACAGCATTAAACAACGGATCAGTTTATTATGCTAGTCAAACCTTAAACAACTGCGAAAGTACTACAAGAGCAGCTGTAACAGTAACAATTAACTCAACACCAGTCTTAATTGGATTAAAAGATACTACGATATGTGATTATAATTCAGTTAAACTAACTGCAAAGGCATCATACGGTATTATAAATTGGTATAACGCAATGTCAGGTGGAACTAAACTAACTTCTGGAGAAACGTACACAACACCTAACTTATATAGTTCTACTACATTTTATGTAGAAGCTACAAATGGTCAATGTACATCACAGCGCGCACCTATAAAGGTTAATGTGAATAATTATAGCATTGATTATAGTGATACTGTTGTTTGTATAGGAAATACTACTAAATTGACTGCGATATCAAATAATATAGCAAATACAGTAAACAGCACTCAAATAGATGCATTAATAAAGTCTGGAAATTGGACTCTAAAATCGAACTATAACAATCATTATTATTTGCAATATAAAGA
>JAGNTC010000126.1 GCA_017987725.1 Flavobacterium sp. | reverse complement strand
CCGCTGGATTGTATTGTACAGAACCCGTGTACCGGAATAAAGTATTGGAGTTTAATTGCACCAATACCAAATTTTGAAGTGTAAGTCGATTGCCTGATCCGTCCATGTAATTGGGTGGCAAAATTCCTCCCGATGGATAAGCCGTTGGAAGATCACAATTGGTAAAGCCAAAATTGTTTAATTCCAAGGTGCGGATTACTTTCTCAACAGGGTTTAATTTGCGTACTTCATTTTTACGTAATTGGTCAATGATTGCCCAATAGTCGTCCCATGACTGTCTAATTGAATCCTGTTTTTGGAGCAATTTTTTGTACTTTTTTTGGTAATGACGCATGGCCTGATTGTAGTCTTTTCCCTTTTTGAAGGCCAGGTAACAAATGCATTTCTTTGTGTTTTGAAAAGAACCAATTCCTGATACCGAGGTAATTTCATACAATCCATTTTTTAATGGCTTCACCTGCATGGCCTGTGCATTGCTGATCTGGCATTCGGCGGGATTAAATGGTTCAAACAACACATTGTTGTACTCGTAGATTTCAGGAAAGTTTCCGGTATCGTCTTTGATCTCAAAAGCAGAATTTGAAGCCAAAACCGGTTTTCGAGGAATGGGAATTTGATCTCCAGCATTGGATGTAACTGAAATACTATCTTTTCCTTTTTCATTCCAACGACCAGTGGTTTTGTCAAAATCATACAAATTGAAATCAGTTGACTTGGTCCAGCTGAGCAAATTGACTTTTATTTTATTAGCCGGATTTACAAAAACCACTTGCTGCTGGGCAGTTGCATTGAGCTCAATCATTCCGCCCGATTCCAACACCGTTTCTTTGCCTTCATCATCATATTCCATCGGAATGCCAGCGACATAAAATTCTAATGGACTAAAAAACTCTCGAAATTTAAGTTCTACTTTACCGGTTACAGGCTGTCCTGAGGCATCCAAAAATGCATTGGCCGGAATCACAAGCTGAGAACCGCGTTTGGAGGTAAGTTGTTGCGGTTTTGTCGGATCAACCACAAAGGTTTCGTAAGGCAAATCAACATCTGGAAAGGGTGGGTTTAATGTAAACGCTGTTGCCGAAGTAGGTTTTTGTTTGGGCCACTTTTTCTCGATATTGTGGTTGCAGGTGTACACCGACAATCCAACGGCAAGTGCTACTGCACCAAGCAGCATTCCAGTAATCTTAGTTGATTTTTTCATGGTAGTTTATTTAGGGTTAGACATTAATTGAACTAAATTATTTATCGTATCAGCCATGAATGAAGGCTTCATGTAGTTTCTTTTGTGTTACGAATTTTCCCTGCTACTAAACATAATATGCATAAAATAATTAGCTTTTTAACTATTTATATACAAGTACTAACGCTATTTTTTATTTTTAGTTACACTTTATTTAAAAAAATTTAAAAATTAGTAATATTTCTTCAATCGGTTTTGCTTATTCGTAATCAAAAATCTTAAATCGTTAATCATTAATCATTAATCCCTACGGCGTATATTTACCAAAAATTATTTCTGTGAAAATTACCCTCGAAAATCAGTTCATTTCTGCCACGATTCAATCCAAAGGCGCCGAATTGTGTTCATTGCAAACCCTAGCCAATTACCGTGAATTCCTTTGGCAAGCAGATCCAGTGCATTGGGCCAAACATGCGCCGGTATTATTTCCGATCGTAGGTAAACTCAAACAAAACACCTATCATCACGAAGGGAAATCCTATATACTACCGCGTCACGGATTTGCTCGAGAAATGGATTTTTTACTGCTTGAACAGACCAAATCCAAAGCGGTTTTTCAACTGTCTAGTTCGTCCAAAACAAAAGGACTTTACCCCTTTGATTTTGATTTTAGAATTACCTATATTTTAGATGAAAATAACTTGCATACCAGTTATACTATAAGCAATCTGGGTGGAGATAACATGTATTATAACGTAGGCGCGCATCCTGCTTTTTTCTTGCCACTAGATTTTTCGGCCTATAGCATTGTATTTCCTATGGACAGCACATTGATTACTCATGAATTGGAAGATGAATTAATCAGTAAGATTACCCATGAAATTCAATTAGAAAATCATATACTTCCGCTAACCTATTCACTATTTGAGAAAGATGCACTCATTTTTAAACAATTGGAATCAAATTTGGTTACTATTTGTGAAAACGAACGGCCATTCATGCAAGTTTCCTTTGCTGATTTTCCGAATTTAGGCATTTGGACCAAACCGCAGGCGCCATTTATTTGCATCGAACCCTGGTTGGGCTATGCCGATACTACTGATGCCTCCGGTGTTCTTGAAGAAAAAGATAGCATTCAGTCTCTGGCTGCTGGTTGTTCTAAAACCGTACAATTTTCCACCTCCATATTGGCCTAAATCATGCTTAATTTTCAGTTTACCCCCTTTCCAGCCTTGACTTCGTCGCGCTTGCATTTTCGTAAAATAACACCCGAAGATGTACCCGAAATTATCGCATTACGCGGAAACATAGAAGTGATGAAATACATCAATAGACCGCTCATTACCAATGTAGATGAAGCAAAGGAATATATTGATTTTCAAATTTCTGAACTAAATGAGCAAACGTCAATTCATTGGATGATTTGCTTGAAAGATGATCCAAAAGCAATAGGTATAGTCCGACTTAACAACTTCAGACCAGCTGACCACAGAGCAGAAATTGGCTGTATGATCAGTCCAGCATACCAAGGCAAAGGATTGATTAGTGAAACCATTCAACGGATTGTCGATTTTGGTTTCAATCAATTGCAGCTGAATAGTATTGAAGCAACTATTGATCCTGAAAATAATCGCTCACAGCAGCTTGTTTTACGGAACAACTTTGTAAAAGAAGCTCACTTCAGAGAATACAGATTCTATAATGGTCAGTACCAAGATGTATACTTGTTTAGCTTGCTCAAACGAAATTACTTGGAGTCAATTGAGCGTAACTGCTAGCACTTTTCTGCTATCTTTGCACCGATGATTAAAACCGTAAACATACTCAACAAACGCGCCCGTTTCGATTATGAAATACTCGAAACGTATACGGCCGGTATGGTATTGACCGGTACCGAAATCAAATCCATTCGGTTGGGGAAAGCGCAGATTACTGAAGGTTTTTGCGAATTTCATAACCTCGAATTGTTTGCTATCAACACCTACATTGAGGAATATGCATTTGGCAATCAGTTTAACCGCAAGCGCCGTTCATTTGCATTGAACCCTAGCTAGGCTTCGCAGATATCGTAGATGCTAGTGGCGTATTAAATGAGAAAGAAGGCATTCAAATGCTAGCTGCTCAACAACAAAAAAGTGTACAATTTACTACTACCCTATTAGCCTAACTCATGCTTAATTTTCAGTTTACACCCTTTCCAACATTGACTTCGTCGCGCTTGCATCTTCGAAAAGTAACGCTAGAAGACATTCCTGAAATCATCGCTTTGCGTGGCAATCCCGAGGTGATGCGCTTTATTCCTAGACCATTGGTAACCAACGAAACAGAGGCCATTGCTCACATTCAAGCCAATCTCGAAGGTCTCGATAACAATACCGCGCTCAATTGGATTGTATGTTTGAAAGATAACCCCAAAGCTATTGGAATTGTGGGCTTTTACCGACTCAAACCGGAAGATTATCGGGCTGAAATTGGCTATATGTTGTTGCCCGAATACCACGGTCATGGGTATATCACCGAAGCCGTTGAACGCCTTATCCAATATGGATTTACCGATATGCAACTCAACTCGATTGAAGCCGTAATTGCCCCTGATAATGTTGCTTCCCAACGCGTGGTCTTGAAAAACCACTTTGTACAAGAAGCGTTTTTTAAAGAGTACGAATATTACGAAGGTCGCTTCTTGGATATTCAAATTTATTCACTGTTAAAACGAAATTACCTGGCTACAATTTAGCTCGAAGCATTCCGCTTTTCTGCTATCTTTGCACCGATGATTAAAACCGTAAACATACTCAACAAACGCGCCCGTTTCGACTACGAAATACTCGAAACGTATACGGCCGGTATGGTATTGACCGGTACCGAAATCAAATCGATTCGGCTGGGGAAAGCCCAAATTACGGAAGGTTTTTGCGAATTTCATAACCTCGAATTGTTTGCCATCAACACCTATATCGAAGAATATGCGTTTGGCAATCAGTTTAACCACAAATCCCGATCTGAACGCAAATTATTGCTCAACAAACGCGAACTCAAAAGTTTACACAAAAGCGTCCAAGTAAAAGGACTCACCATTATTCCCTTAAAACTCCACACCACCGAGAAAGGCATTGCCAAACTCGACATTGGCTTATGCCGCGGTAAAAAAACCTACGACAAACGCGAATCACTCAAGGAGCAAGACACCAAACGGGATATTGACCGCATCAAAAAATCATTCTAATGCTGGGCGAAATTTTGCGCAAAGGCCGTGAAGACAAGGGATATAAATCCTTAGAATTAGCGCGTTTAACGAAGATCGATGGCGCCTTGATTAGCAAATTCGAAAGCGGTCAACGCAAACCCACCCTAGCCCAATTGCAACTATTGGCAGAACTTTTTGAATTGGATTTCCCCTCGCTGCATCTGCAATGGATCAAAGAAAAGATTGTTGCCGAATATGGCACGGGAATAGATACCTTAAAGGCTTTAGAAGAAATTATAGCTGAATCTTCGGGAGAACCAACGGCCAAACCCGATCCCAACATTGATTTTGTATTGGCCGAAATCGAAAAACTCAAAGCCAAGCTACAAGGCAACTCCTAGTTTTTATCTTCCAACAAGGGCACAAATCGGCATTCACCATGTTCGTACTTCTCAAACTGGGTTTCGTTTTTGCGAATTAATAGCGTCATGATTAGCTGGGTTTCGCCCACCGGGATAACTAATTTTCCCCCAATTTTTAATTGCGCCAGTAAAGCTTGCGGAATACTGGGCGCACCAGCCGTGACAATAATGCTATCAAATGGTGCATGATTGGGCAAGCCTTTGTATCCATCTCCAAAAGATAAATGTTTGGGACGAATGCCTAATTTAGGAAGTAAAATATTGGTTTGTTTAAACAGTTCTTGCTGCCGTTCTACACTATATACCTTGGCACCCAATTCACATAAAATGGCAGTTTGGTAACCCGATCCGGTGCCAATTTCTAACACTTTATGGTCTTTTTCGATGGCTAATAATTGCGTTTGAAAGGCTACGGTATAGGGTTGAGAAATGGTTTGATCGGCGCCAATTGGGAAGGCTTTGTCTTGGTAAGCGTAATCTTCAAAACTGGAATTCAAAAACAAATGCCGGGGCACTTTGGCGATGGCTGCCAAAACTGCGGCATCGGTAATTCCTTTGTCTTGCAATTGAGCAACTAACTGATTTCTAAGACCTTGATGTTTGGCTGTGTTTCTCAACGGAATGGGTTTAAACTGGGCGTAAAAATAACAAACAAATGCCAACTTGCCCTACAAAATCCAAGATAAAAAAGCCGAAATTAATACCCTTCATGCCCAAGCTATTCTCAATTAATTCCTATTTTTGTCGCAAATATTTATCTATGTTAAAAGTTGGCGTATTGGGTGCTGGACACTTGGGAAAAATCCATTTGCGGTTGTTGAATCAATCAGACAAATACGAATTGATTGGTTTTTTTGACGAAAACGAAGCCTATGCCCAACAAGTCGCAGTCGAATTTGGCTATACCCTATTTCCCTCCCGAGAAAGTTTGATTGCCGCCGCCGATGTGGTGGATATAGTTACACCAACTTTAGCGCATTTTAGTTGTGCCGAAGCCACCATCAAAGCGGGAAAACATCTATTTATCGAAAAACCCATCGCGACTACGGTTGAAGAAGCCGAAGCCATTATGGCCATGGCCAAAGAACAGCAGGTAATAGGCCAAGTAGGACACGTAGAACGCTTTAATCCTGCTTTTTTAGCCACCAAAAACATGATCGAAAACCCGATGTTTATTGAGACACATCGTTTGGCCGAATTCAATCCAAGGGGAACTGATGTGCCGGTTGTATTGGATTTGATGATCCATGACATCGATGCCATCTTGAGTGTGGTGAAATCGCCCGTAAAATCGGTTCATGCCAGTGGCGTATCTGTGATCAGCGAAACCCCTGATATTGCCAATGCACGCATCGAATTTGAAAACGGCTGCGTGGCCAATTTAACTTCAAGTCGCATTTCCATGAAGAACATGCGCAAATCGCGTTTCTTTCAAAAAGACGCCTA
>JAGNTC010000013.1 GCA_017987725.1 Flavobacterium sp. | reverse complement strand
CGAAAAGCTGGGCATTCCGTTTCAGACGGTAGACTTGAGCGAACAATACAAAACCAAAATCGTGGATTATATGTTCAACGAATACGAGAAAGGGCGCACGCCCAATCCCGATGTGTTGTGCAACCGTGAAATCAAATTTGACGTCTTTCTACAAATCGCCTTGCGTCTCGGTGCCGATTATGTAGCTACCGGTCACTATTGCCAAAAAGGCGAATTGGTTGTAGACGGAAAACCCGTTTATCAATTGTTGGCTGGTGCAGACGGCAACAAAGACCAGTCCTATTTTTTGTGTCAGCTCTCTCAAGCGCAATTGACGAAAGCCTTGTTTCCCATAGGGGGCTTAACCAAACCCGAAGTGCGTGCCATTGCCGCTGAAATGGAGTTGGTCACCGCCGAGAAGAAAGATTCTCAGGGCTTGTGTTTCATTGGTAAAGTGCGTTTGCCGGAGTTTTTACAGCAAAAATTACAACCCAAACCCGGCTTGATCTATGAAGTGGATTCGTCAAATGCCATTTATACAACTCAAGAAATCGAGTATGCATCCCTGCAAGAGGCCCTTCATGCGGCAGCGCAACCCATTCGCTACACGCCTGATTATGGAAAAGTAGTGGGTACGCACCAAGGGGCACATTATTTTACCGTCGGTCAACGCAAAGGCTTGAATGTGGGAGGAACCCCCGAAGCTTTATTTGTTTTGGCTACAGATGTAGAAGCAAATGCCATTTATACCGGCCAAGGCCATGCGCATCCCGGTTTATTTCGTAAAGCCTTGCTGGTGCAAAACGAAGAGATCCATTGGGTTCGCGAAGATTTGCGTTTGCAACCCGGCCAATCAATGGCAGTTAAGGCCCGCATTCGCTACCGTCAAGAATTGCAGTCGGCTACTTTGTATCAGTTTGAATCAGGCTTGTATGTGGCTTTTGATGCGCCCCAATCGGCGATTACCGAAGGCCAATTTGTAGCTTGGTACACCGATGAAGAATTAATAGGATCGGGTGTAATTTCTTGAGAATACTTTAGTAAATTAGCCTCGAAAATTTAAATAATTACATTTTTAGCATATGAAAAAAGCATTCCTTTTTTTAGTAATAATCGTTTCCTTAACAACCTACGCACAAGAAGATGCCTGGGTGTATTTTACTGGTAAGCCCAATGCCCAAACTTTTTTAAGCAATCCGCTGACTATGCTCTCGCAACGTGCCTTAGACCGTCGTGCTGCACAAAATATTCCTTTGAATATCCAAGATGTGCCCATTCACCAACCTTATATTGATCAAGTAACTGCAGCAGCAGGAATTACTGTTAAGGCCAAATCCCGTTGGTTAAATTGCTTGCACGTGCGCGGCAACGCAGATGATATTTATGCCTTACTCAATTTGCCAGGAGTCGATCGATTAGACTTTGCTGATGAATCGCTTAATTTACGCATGGCACAGCCACCCGTTCGAATCGAACCGGTTAACAAAACCATGGAAAGTCTAGTTACCTTTAATTATGGCAATTCACTCAATCAGATTCGTATGTTGAATGGCGATTTGTTACACCAACAAAATTTTACGGGTACAGGAAAGGTTATAGCCGTTTTGGACTCTGGGTTTCCTGGAGTGAATACCTTAAATCCTTTTGCCCGTTTACGAAACAACAATTTAATTTTGGGCGGATATGATTTTGTAAACAAAAACACCAATTTTTATAGCGCTGATTCCCATGGTACTTTGGTTTTGTCCACGATGGGAGGTTTTGTTGATAATCAATTGGTTGGTACTGCTCCAGATGCGTCATATTACTTGTATATCACTGAAGATGTGGACTCAGAAAATCCGGTTGAAGAAAGCAACTGGGTGGAAGCCGCAGAAATGGCCGATTATGTAGGGGCAGATATCATTACTTCTTCCCTTGGTTATTTTGGGTATGATAACCCCAATTACGGACACACCTATGAAGATATGATTGGAAATAAAGCTTTTGCTTCGCGCGGAGCCAATATTGCCTTTTCGCGCGGTATGGTTGTAGTTGCCAGTGCTGGAAATGCTGGAACTTCAGCTGAACCACATGTGGGTGTGCCGGCTGAAGCCACTAACGTATTGGCTATTGGTGCCGTGCGATCCAATCGACTCATTGCTTCCTTTAGCTCCATAGGTCCTTCATTTGACGGTCGTATCAAACCCGATTTAATGGCGCAAGGCCAAGCGGCTGTTTTGTCTACTTCTACAGGAAATGTAGGAACAGCCAATGGAACTTCTTTTTCGGGCCCTATTTTAGCTGGAATGATCGCTACCTTTTGGAGCGCTGTTCCTACCTTAACCAACCAAGAAGTAGTGAATTATGTGAAACAGTCGGCCGATCGATATGCCAATCCTGACAACCAATATGGATATGGAATACCTAATTTTAGTACGGCACTAAACAGTGCATTAGCGGTGGCTGATGTAAGTAAAGATCTTTTTACGGTATATCCCAATCCGGCAAGCACACAAATTTCAGTTCAATTACCCAATACAGTTCAAGAAGCATCGATTTCCATTTTCACCAGTGTAGGACAATTGGTACAACAGTCAACAGTTAATTCTGCCAGTTCTTCGGTTTCAATAGCGCAATTGCCAGCGGGAATTTACTTCTATCAAATTCGTTCGGGTACGCAAGTTCAATCCGGAAAATGGATTAAAAACTAATGAACCGCATCACGCAACTTTTTGGTATTCAGTACCCCATCATTCAGGGAGGCATGATTTGGGCCAGCGGTTACAAATTGGCCAGTGCGGTCAGTAATGCTGGCGGCCTCGGTCTCATTGGAGCTGGATCAATGTATCCCGACGTGTTGCGTGAGCACATTCAAAAATGCAAATTAGCTACCGCAAAACCCTTTGGTGTAAACATTCCCATGTTGTACCCCAATGTCGAAGAAATCATCCAAATTTGTATAGACGAAGGCGTAAAAATTATATTTACCTCGGCGGGTAATCCAAAAACTTGGACGGCCCACCTCAAAGCGCATGGCATCACGGTAGTACATGTGGTGAGCAGCAGTAAGTTTGCTTTAAAAGCCCAAGAAGCAGGAGTAGATGCCGTGGTGGCTGAAGGTTTTGAAGCTGGTGGTCACAATGGACGAGAAGAGTCAACTACCTTTACGTTAATTCCCATGGTTTCTAAGGCTGTTCATATTCCTGTGATTGCTGCGGGAGGGATTGCTACTGGCTCGGGCATATTGGCTGCGATGGTGTTGGGTGCAGATGGCGTACAATGCGGAAGTCGATTTGCTGCAGCAACGGAATCATCGCTACACGACAACTTTAAACAATGCATCGTGGATACCCAAGAAGGCGAAACCCAAGTTACCCTCAAAGAATTGGCCCCGGTGAGATTAATTAAAAATAAATTTTACCAAGACCTACAAGCCTTATATGCTCAAGGTGCTTCGGTTGAGCAATTAAAGGAGAAACTCGGGCGGGCACGGGCTAAGAAAGGCATGTTTGAAGGCGATTTAGTAGAAGGAGAATTGGAAATTGGACAAATAGCAGGCCTCATTGATTCCATTCAGCCGGCGGCCCAAATCATTACTGAAATGATTTCTGAGTTTGAAACCTGTCTCCAACATTTGCCTCGAATAAACTAATTGATTATGAAAAACACTTCAGTACTCTTTTTGTTCCTACTCTTGTTTGCTATTGTTCCGGCAAAAGCCCAAACCTATAAATTCATCGCTACAGCTTTTAGTGTATTGGAGAGAAACAGCAATGGCGAATGGGGGAATTGGTCTGAATTACAAGACACGAAGTTGATTATTTCATTGGATACAGACAAAAATAGGTTCCTGATTTATTCACAAGAGATCCAATGGTATGACATTCTGGCTTATCAAAAAGAAGAAGAAACCGACGAGAACATTATTTCTCCTTTTTCCTGTAAAGATGAGGACGGTTATGCCGTAAACTTATCCATCATAACCCGAAAAAACCAAGGCAACCGCAAACAATTGTACATCACACGCAAGAACTATGTGTTGTTGTACAACATCGAACATTACGTCGAGAAAAAGTAATTAGAATTTATTTTCTACTTCGGCCGCCGCAAGCATCAGGTAATGCAAATCGGTGTTTTTCACAAACGGTTTCAACAAGTGACTTCCCGGACCATAGGCCGCTAATTCTACATAATCGGCCGAGTGATCCATGCTAATCCAACCCACAGCGTTGGATTTTTTTTGCATTTCTGCGAATGCTTTAAAAGGCAATTTCTTGAAATTGTATAAGCCACCATCTTCCTTTTCTAAGCCTGTATAATAGCCCAAAAGTGTTTTGGCATTTTCTTCGGACAAATTCATTCCGTTCGATTTTTCAACCAATTCTCGGAGGTTGCTAAGCGAAAAATCAGCATGAATACTATTCAGGATCCACTCGTTGGAGTGGGTGTAATTTTGTATGCTGTCAAATTGGTCATTGGCCTCTTTGCCATAAATAATGCCGGGATTGGCATTGCCGTGATCGGTGGTAATGATCACCAAAGTTTCATGGTTTTTTTCGGCAAAATCCATCGCCACTTGAATGGCTTCGTCAAACTGAATTTGCTCGTGTAGTAAGCCCGCAATGTCATTGGCATGCGCTGCCCAATCTACTTTTCCGCTTTCGATTTGTAACACAAAACCTTTGTCGTGGTCTTTCATGTTGTCGATCGCTTTTTGTGCCATTTCGGCCAAAGTTGGGATTTTTTGTTGCAATTGCGGATCCTGGTTTCGGTCTACATAATATGGCAACGCATCTTGGTCAAATACACCCAAAATGGGTTTTGCATTGCTGCAGTTTTCAAGTCCTTTTTTTTCTTGAACCACTTGATAGCCTTTGGCCGCGTAGGCCGCATACAGGTCTTTTTGGTCCTTGCGTTTGTTTGCTGAAAAATAATCGTTTCCACCACCCATCAAGACATCAAATCCCAAGTCCAAATACATTTCGGCAATTTCCGGCTGGCTGTTCCGGCTGGCTGTATTCACACAAAAACCAGCGGGTGTGGCATGGGTAATGGGCACTGTAGTCACGCAACCGGCCTTTTTACCCGCTTTTTTAAATTTTTGCCAAATGGGCAAATGCTTTTCACCGCTGGCACTCACGTTGAGTGAGCCGTTGGGCACGCGTATGCCGCCACCCCATGACGAACTTCCTGCAGCAGAATCGGTTACGATAGAATTTGCGGAGGCTGTATCCATCAAAGCGCGCGTTACTTTGTTGTCTTTGTATAACTGCAACCAGTGGCTGCTTTTTCCGTAGGTGCGGTTCAGGTATAAATCGGCCATATTTAAAGTGCCCGAACTCATGCCGTCACTCACCAAAAAAATAATGTTTTTGGCTTTTTTATTTTTGAAAGTAGAGGCTATGTTTACGGTATCGGCTGAGCTTTGAAAGGGGTTAATCAAGGCGCTTCCTAAAGCTACTATAGATCCGTTTTTGAAAAATTTTCTTCTATTCATCAGTGTGGTATTGTTGCGTTAAATATACTATAAATTGGAGCTAATCGAGATTAAGAAATTGTTGTTTATCGCACTAATTTGACGTAATCCCCGTCTAGGTAAATGGCACTGAAAGTGAGTTCGCCATTGGTAATCGTGCAACAACCCAGCTGAACGTCCTGCACCTTTAGGGTTTGAGGGCAGTTCAGGTTACCATCAGAATTGGGGGTTAAAACATAGGGATAGGTGCCGTTTTCAAATATATAGCGGTCGTTTGGATTGGAAGAGTTGTTTTGAATTTGAACCGTCTGGTTTTGTGTATCAAAAGTCCACACTATTGTATTGAGTGGGTAAGTTTGTAAGTTGCTGCTGAATCCCAATAAAACTTGCGTTATATTCCATGTTCCGTCAAGTTCAATGTTGGCTGACGGGCTATTTTGTTTGGCGTTATCTGAGCACGCCAACAGGATACAAAGACTAAAAAAAAGTCCAATTATGCTTTTTGTTTTCATTTGCTAAAGATAGGATTTATTTAATTTTTTACTTGAAATTTAGATTTTGGAAGACCAGGAAAGATTCGCTTTTTAGAGAAATAAAAAACGCCCTTTGCTGCCGTTCGTTTGGATGAAATTATTATTTTTGTGGCACTTTTTAAAAGTCAAATTTAACTGCATTATGGATATACACGAATACCAAGGAAAAGAAATTTTATCAAGCTATGGCGTAAAAGTACAACGCGGCTATGTGGCCAATAATCCACAGGAAGCGGTAGCAGTGGCCAAACAACTTACTGCCGAAACCGGAACCGGGTGGCACGTGATTAAAGCCCAAGTGCATGCAGGAGGTCGCGGAAAAGGAGGCGGCGTGAAATTGGCCAAAAACCTACAGCAAGTAGAAGAATTAGCCGAGCAAATTATTGGCATGCAGTTGATTACTCCACAAACGTCAGCCGAAGGTAAAAAAGTACACAAAGTATTGGTAGCCGAAGACGTGTATTATCCGGGTGAAAGCGAAACTTCAGAATTCTATATGTCGGTTTTATTGAACCGCGGAAAAGGACGCAACATGATTATGTATTCTACCGAGGGCGGAATGGATATCGAAGAAGTGGCCGAGAAAACACCGCACTTAATTTTCACCGAAGAAATTGACCCAACTGTTGGATTACAAGGGTTTCAAGCACGCAGAATTGCCTTTAATTTAGGACTATCTGGTACAGCTTTTAAAGAAATGACCCAGTTTGTTCCTGCGTTATACAATGCTTACATTGGTTGCGATGCCACCATGTTTGAAATCAACCCAGTGTTGAAAACATCGGACAATAAAATTATTGCGGTAGATGCTAAAGTTAACTTAGACGACAACGCTTTATACCGTCACCCGAAATATGCGGACATGCGTGACGTACGTGAAGAGAACCCGATTGAGGTGGAAGCCAAAGAAGCCGGTTTAAATTATGTTGATTTGGACGGAACTGTAGGCTGTATGGTAAACGGAGCCGGATTGGCGATGGCTACCATGGACTTAATCAAATACGCTGGTTTTGAGCCAGCGAATTTCTTGGACGTGGGTGGAACTGCCGATGCCAAACGTGTCGAATTGGCTTTCCGCATCATCTTGAAAGACCCGAATGTAAAAGCAATTTTAATCAATATTTTTGGTGGAATTGTACGTTGTGACCGAGTTGCTCAAGGAGTAGTGGATGCTTACGTAAACATGGGAGACGCCATCAAAGTGCCCATCATCGTGCGTTTGCAAGGAACCAATGCCGAGATTGCCAAAGAATTGATTGACAATTCAGGCATGCCAATCTTATCAGCTGTTGAATTCCAAGAAGCAGCCGATCAAGTGCAAAAGGCGTTACAAGCATAAACAACTAATTGTATTCCAATAAAAAAGTCCTGAGCAATCAGGACTTTTTGTTTTTACCGTTGTTGAATTTTACTTTTTCAACCACTTGTATTTTAGCTACGGGCTTTTTTTCTCGGGACTTGGGATTGGAGGCTTTTTTTACGCCACTCGGTTTGGCATTGCCATATGCCTTTTTAGAATCGGTTTTGGGACTGGGTTTGAACTCTGCTCTTGTTTCAAAATTGGCTTTTACCGGAATCTCCGCTTTGTGTTGGGCCAATACCTCGTTGGGGTTTTTTGGGTTTTCTTTGGTGCCGCGCAAATGAATTACTAATCCATTCAAGAAATTGCGCAAAACCTGGTCGCCACATTCCATAAAGTCGGGATGATCGGCGTTGCGAAAGAGGTTGCCAATTTCGCCTTTGGACATTCTAAAATCAACCAAGGCCAAGATGTCTATAATTTGATCGTCTCGCAGCATCAAGGCTACGCGTAGTTTTTTGAATATATCGTTATTGTTCACAGGTGTTTAGTTAGGAGTTATGAATTATGAGTTTTGAGTTATGAGTTATGAGTTGGCGTCAGTATTAATTAGAGCAGCCAAAGGTAGGCTTTTACAAATGCATCGCGCCATAATTTTTCGTTGTGTTGGCCTCCAGGGACGATCTTGAGTTTGTTGAGGTGCAAACAATAACAGCGTTTTTCGTTGATGTTGTATTCCAATCGTTTGATGTCGGGCACCATACTTTCACTTTCGTGATCGCCGCAGAGTAAGTAAACCTTGGCTTTAAAATCTGGAAGTGCCTTGAGCTCGGTATAGATTTGTTCTGAAAACCACAACGAAGGCGAAAACACACCTGCCTTTCCAAATATATTGGGGTACTTCATTACGGCATACAAAGAAACCAATCCTCCCAACGAACTGCCCATGATTAAGGTGTGTTTGGCATCGGGTTTGGTTCGGTAATTTTTGTCGATTTTGGGTTTTAAGGTCTGGATGATGAAATCCAAGTAAGCGGTTGCTTTTCCGCCGCCGTATTTTTCATTTGTATAAGGGGTGAGTTCCTCCAGGCGCTTTTCGTTGCCGTGCTCAATGCCCACTACGATCACTTGCGCATTGAGGCTGTCGAGTTTCTCGTCGATGTCCCACTCGCCTGCATAAGAAGTTTTGGCATCAAAGAGGTTTTGCGCATCGTGCATATAAAGTACAGGATACCGTTTATGACTTTGTGTATAGTTTGTGGGTGTATAAATCCAAATTTTTCGACTCATTTGGTGAATACTATCCGCAAGAATCATGGTCGTTACGTTTTTGGAAACGGTGGTAGATTGTGCCAGAACTCCAACAAAACCAGTACAAAACACAACACAAAAACACAGAACTCGTTTCATCTAAAGTTGTTTTTGTAGCGCATGAATTTCATCCCTATATTTCGCAGCTTGCATAAAATCCAAGTCTTTGGCTGCTTTTTCCATGGCTTTGCGTTTTTCGCGGATGCGTTTATCTACTTCTGCTTTTGATAAATATTCAATTTCAGGTTCCGCCGCTTTTGAAGTTTCCCAACCCAATTCAGCGTCGATGAGTGGGTTTTTGGTAAAGGCGCTTTCAATTTTCTTAGACATAGCTTGGGGAACAATTCCGTGTTCGGTATTGTAATTCATTTGTTTGTTTCGGCGGTAGTTCGTTTCGTCAATGGTTTTTTGCATGCTTACGGTAATTTTATCCGCATACAATATTGCTTTTCCGTTCAAGTTACGCGCAGCACGGCCTATCGTTTGGGTAAGCGAACGGTGGCTGCGTAAAAAACCTTCTTTGTCGGCGTCTAAAATGGCCACCAACGAAACTTCGGGCAAATCCAAGCCTTCGCGCAGCAGGTTTACCCCAATCAACACATCAAACAATCCTTTGCGTAAATCTTGCATGATCTCGATGCGCTCCAAGGTATCTACTTCCGAGTGAATGTAGCGGCAGCGAATGCTCACTTTGGTTAAATATTTAGCCAATTCCTCGGCCATGCGTTTGGTCAAGGTAGTCACCAACACGCGCTCATCCACTTCTGCTCGTTGTTGAATTTCCTCAATCAAATCATCAATCTGATTCAAACTCGGGCGAATTTCAATCACCGGATCCAAGAGCCCTGTCGGACGAATCACTTGTTCAACCACCACGCCCATCGATTTTTGCAATTCGTAATCGGCTGGTGTTGCGGATACATAAATCACTTGGTTTTGCATCGCTTCAAACTCTTCGAATTTCAAGGGTCTATTGTCCATGGCTGCGGGCAAGCGGAATCCGTAATCCACCAAATTTACTTTTCGGCTGCGGTCCCCACCATACATGGCATGTACTTGCGAAATGGTCACGTGACTTTCATCGACCACCATCAAAAAATCCTTTGGAAAATAATCGAGCAAACAAAACGGGCGCGTTCCGGGTTCTCGGCCATCCAAATAGCGCGAATAGTTTTCAATGCCCGAGCAATAGCCCAATTCACGGATCATTTCCAAGTCAAAATTGGTGCGTTCTTCGAGGCGTTTGGCTTCCAAATGTTTGCCAATTTCTTTAAAGTACTCCACCTGTTTCACCAAATCTTGCTGGATTTCCCATATGGCATTTTGGAGCACATCGGGCGAAGTCACAAACATATTGGCGGGATAGATGGTCAATTTATCAAACTTTTCAATTACCGCTGAAGTTTTTACATCAAAGCGTTCGATTTCTTCAATTTCATCGCCAAAAAAATGAATCCGAAACGCATCATCGGCATAACTTGGATACACTTCAACCGTGTCGCCTTTGATGCGAAAACTCCCGGGATTAAATTCGGCTTCGGTGCGCGAATACAAACTTTGCACCAATTGTTTGAGCAATTGCGTTCGGGCAATCACTTGGTCTCGGGCAATGGCAATCACATTTTTCTGAAACTCAATCGGATTTCCAATTCCGTACAAACAGGAAACCGAAGCCACCACTAGTATATCGCGACGGCCCGAAAGTAGAGAGGCGGTTGTGCTCAAACGCATTTTTTCCAGCTCCTCGTTGATCGATAAATCTTTCTCTATAAAAACACCCGTTACCGGCATAAAGGCTTCGGGTTGGTAGTAATCGTAGTAGGAGACAAAATATTCTACGGCATTGTTCGGGAAAAATTGTTTGAATTCGGAATACAATTGTGCGGCCAAAGTTTTGTTGTGCGCCAATACCAAAGTCGGACGTTGTACTTCTTGAATTACATTGGCCACTGTAAAGGTTTTTCCCGAGCCGGTTACGCCCAATAAGGTTTGAAATTCATCACCCGCCAAGATGCCTTGCGCAAGCTTTTGGATTGCTTGCGGCTGATCGCCTTTGGGTTGGTAGTCAGAAACGACTTCAAATTTCATACGGGTATACTTGCGTTTGCTCGGCTAATTTACAACTATAATTAGCAAGTTGTGGGAGAATCTATTTTTGGATTTCTTCCAAATGATAAAATAATTATAAAAGCAAGGCCGTTGGTAGAATATAAATTATTTTAGCCTTTCGAATTGCGAATGGGCTTTTTGTTTGTGTATGAAAAAGTGTTTTCTTATAGCGGTTTTTGGTTTGTTAGCTCCCTGTTCATGGGCACAATATGAATTTACAACCCCCAGTAATGCAATTCCTGCTGCCAAATCTCCCCAAGCACCTAAGGTATTTACGCCTTCTGTATTTACTCCCAGCTTACCTTCCACTACTAAATCCTCGTCTATTTTAGAAAAAAATAGCATGCAGTTTAGCAATCCCAATACATTTGCTAAGCCAGGGGATGTTTACAAAGACAAATTAAACCGCAAACCAGAGGGCGACGATTTTCGCATTTACCGTAAAAACCAATTTTTGGGAGAATATACTGCCAAAGCCGAAACGGTGCGCATCAGTTGCCGCGATTTTGGTGAGGTTGATGGAGATGAAATCCGCATGTGGGTGAATGGAAAAGTCATGATCGAACGCATATTTCTCACGAGTGATTACCGTGGCATCGACTTGGGACTCACCAAGGGCTTTAATAAAGTTGATTTTGAAGCCATCAACCAAGGAGAATCCGGACCTAATACCGCCGAATTTCAAGTTTACGATGACAAAGGACAGCTCATTTCAGCCAACCAATGGAATTTAGCTACTGGATTCAAAGCCAGTATCATTATCATCAAAAACGAATAAGTTACTCTACCGTATACGCTTGTTCTACCACTTCTGCCATACTAAAGTAACCCAATGGGTAGTTGTCAGCAACGCTCGTGTTCACAATGTTTCCGCGAACCGTTGCCGCTGGTGTTGAAAAAGGACCTCCGCCATTGTTTCCCGAAAAAGTAGTGACAATTTTCATGTAGTTCATGTACCGTTGAGAGATGCGTGCCAAGCGAACATTTACCACATCACCCGCGACCAAGTCTTCGTTGCGGTAAAAATCAAATACTTGATTTCCTTGAAAAAAAGCATCATCAGTAGCCGAGTATTCTGGAACCGCTGATCGATTACTTTTAATTCTCACCAAATAAAAATCGTTTCGATCGCCTGGATCGGTAAAAAAGGTTTTGATGTCAATTGTTGTTCCGCCGCCACCAATTTGAGGCTGAATTTCTTGCTCTATTTTATCAATTACGGGAACCGATTGGAGCATTTCCGTGGCCGTGTAGGTTTGCCCATTGTAATTCACGGTTAATTGGTAGGTTTCATCTAATACGGTTTCAAAATTGGTGCATTCATAGGTTCCTGAATTTTCAATTTCTGTAAATTCAAATACCAATCCAGCTGCCGTCGTGATCGACACATTCGCACCAGAAATCACCGGTGTTTGCGTGGCGTAATAAGAAGCCGTTGTAGACAGTTTTATGCGTTGCGTACTGATCGGAATTCCCTTGATGCAGGCAATGGAAGCATCAATGACCAAGCGGGCAGGAGCGGTGTCTAAGGGAACATTGACTACTTTTTCGCAACCATAAAAAACGACAACAAGAAGGAGTATAAAAGGAACTGATTTTTTCATGGGATTAAAATTTGAGGTTGTAACTCACACCAGGCACCATGCCAAATATGGAGGTTTGAATAGCTTCATTTGCACCGGTTTGCACATTTTGTCTAAAACTCATGGAGGCGGCATTAAAGCGGTTATACACATTGTAGATGCTAAATACCCATTCGGAATACCAAGAACGGCCTTTGTTTGATTTAGGTACCAAGGTAGCGGAAAGGTCCAAGTGGTGATAGAGTGGCAAGCGGTTTTCGTTGCGTAAACCAAAAACTGGAATGTTGATGTCTTGGTATTGGTATTGCCCATTGGGGTAGGTGACCGGCTGACCCGTTTGCAAGGCAAAATTGGCGCCAAAACTCCATTTGTCACTGAATTTGTAACTGCTGGTTACGGCCAAATTATGGGTTTTGTCATACACCGAGGCGTACCAATTACCTTGATTTATTCCTGGCTCGTTGGTGTTTCTGCCCGGTGTTTGTTGTTCCGAACGCGACAAGGTATAGGAAATCCAACCGGTGAATTGGCCTTCGTTTTTGCGCAATAAAAGTTCTAAGCCGTATGCCCTCATTTTCCCATTAAGAATTACCTGTTCAATTGCTTCGTTGGCAATCAAATTGGCGCCGTCTATGTAATCGATGCGGTTTTTTACGTACTTAATATAGGTTTCAACCTCAATGGAGTAGGCGTTGTTTTTTGAATTTCTAAAGTAGCCGATAGCCCATTGATCTGCGATTTGCGGTCGAATAAAAGAATCGCTAGGAGTCCAAATGTCCAATGGAGTAGGCGATGAGGTGTTGGAAATGAGTTGTAAATACTGGGCCATGCGATTAAAACTAGCTTTGAAAGAGCTGTTTTCATTGACTGTGTAGGACAAGGCTGCACGTGGTTCCCAATTGGAGTATTCGGCAATCGTTTGGTTGCTGTTGAAGTAGGTGCTTCCAGTAGGCGTTGCTTTTTCATACAGCTGCAATTCCGAATTGAAAAGCACGGGCTGGTTGTTGGCATAGGAACGAATGTTGGCGGCTCCCAAACGGTAAAAGGCACTGAAGCGCACACCATAATTCACGGTTATTTTTTCGCTCAATTGTTGTTCTGCCTCTATGTATGCTGCTGGTTCAAACGCTTTTTTCTTTTCGAGTTGACGGAAATTGATGCCCGAGTCTGCGCCAATTGGCTTCAAAGTTCCCGGATTAAAATCATAATAGATGGCATTTACGCCATAACTCAGCTTCAGTCGGTCGGAGATATAATTTTTAAAATCGTATTTAAAATTGTAATTTTTTATGCCCGAATCCCATTGAAATCCAATAAAATCCAAGGTAAGTCCATAGTAATATTCGCTGTAAATTAGAGAAAGGTTGGAGAATAATTTATTCGAAAACAAGTGGTTCCAACGCAAATTAAAAGTCGCGTTGCCGTATTGGTTTTCAAATTGATTTTTAATGCGGAACACATCGCGACCAAAATAACCTGAAGCATACAAGTGATTGATGCTGTCCAATTGGTAATGCAATTTGGTGTTCAAATCATAAAAATAAGCGGCATTGTCTTTTTGGTCTTTCGAAAATTTAAGAAACAAATGTGCATATGATCCACGGCCACCCACCAAAAAAGATCCTTTGTCTTTTACAATTGGGCCTTCGGCTAAGATTCGGCTAGTAATCAATCCGATGCCGCCGTTGAGGTGAAATTTCTTGCTGTTTCCGTCTTTTTGATAAATTTCCAACACAGAAGCGGCGCGTCCGCCAAAGCGTGCGGGAATTCCGCCTTTGTACAATTTTAAATCTTTGATCGCGTCGGGGTTAAACACCGAGAAAAAGCCAAATACATGAGAGGAATTGTATATCGTAGCTTCGTCGAGTAGAATTAAATTTTGGTCAGCGCCTCCGCCACGCACATTAAATCCCGATGAACCTTCGCCGGCATTGGTTACCCCAGGCAATAACAAAATCGACTTGAGTACATCGACTTCGCCCAACACCACGGGCATCCCTTTGATGGTAGCCATCGAAAGTTTATTTACACTCATTTCGGGTTTGCGGATGTTGGTGCTCACGCGGTTATCCGTCACGAGTACTTCTTGCAACTGAATTTCTGAAGGCATTAGCGAGAGGTTTAGCTTTTTGTCTTGTGCTAAGTTGATAGACTGCATTTGAGTCGTGTAGCCCATGTTTTCAAAATGGAGGTTGTGAACTCCCGCGGGCAAGGAAAGCGAGTAAAAGCCATATTCATTTGTAGTTGTGCCTTTTTTTGATGTTTCATCATAGATGCTCACGCCAATGAGCGTCTCGTTGCTTTTTGCATCGGTGATGGTGCCGCTCAAAATTTTTTTCTCCTGGGCTACAGATACTGTTGCAACAAAGAGTAAAGCAAGTAGGTAAGAAAATAGTTTGTTCATACGGGTGTAAATCAGCTTGCAAAATTGAGGAAATTTTCAAGATAAACGGCAGCAACAACTGTTAATCATCTGTAAATAAAAAGGCAACCCATTACTGAATTGCCTTTGTACGTATAGTGTGATGAGTCTAAGCCAATTTTTGATCTAGATTTTCACGAATGGCTTCCAAAAAGTCTTGTGTAGTCAAATAATCGGAGCTGGTTAATCCTTCTGGTTTTACCAACATGGCCAAGTCTTTGGTCATTTTTCCACTTTCTACCGTATCGATGCACACTTGCTCTAAGGTGTGACAAAAGTTGATCAATGCGGCGTTATTATCCAATTTACCGCGGTGCTCCAATCCTCGTGTCCATGCAAAAATAGAGGCGATTGGATTGGTAGATGTAGCGCGACCTTTTTGGTGTTCGCGGTAATGGCGCGTCACAGTTCCGTGTGCAGCCTCAGCTTCAACTGTTTTTCCGTCTGGCGTAACCAATACAGAAGTCATTAATCCCAACGAACCAAATCCTTGTGCCACAGTATCTGATTGCACATCGCCGTCGTAGTTTTTACAAGCCCATACAAACCCGCCATTCCATTTCATGCAAGAAGCCACCATGTCGTCAATCAAACGGTGCTCGTAGATGATGCCATTTGCATCAAAATCTGCTTTGTAGTACTGTTGGTAAACTTCTTCAAAAATATCTTTGAATCGGCCGTCATAGGCTTTCAAAATCGTGTTTTTAGTCGATAAATACAACGGCCATTTTTTAGTCAAGGCCATTTGGAATGAAGAATGTGCAAATCCGTAGATGCTTTCGTCGGTGTTGTACATAGACATGGCCACACCGTTGCCTTCAAAGTTGTACACTTCCCAGGTTTGTGTTTCGCCCGCTTCGTTGGTGAAGCTCATGGTTAGGGTTCCTTTTCCTTTGATTACCGTATCGGTCGCTTTGTATTGATCCCCAAATGCGTGACGACCAATTACAATCGGTTTGGTCCAGCCTTGTACATAACGCGGCACGTTGCTCATGATGATCGGCTCACGAAAAACAGTACCTCCCACAATGTTACGGATGGTTCCGTTGGGCGATTTCCACATTTTAGAAAGGTTAAATTCTTTTACTCGCTCTTCGTCAGGAGTAATGGTGGCACATTTGATGCCCACATTGTATTTTTTGATTGCTTCGGCCGAATCAATCGTAATTTGATCTTTGGTTGCCTCGCGGCTTTCCATTCCTAAATCAAAATATTTGATGTCTAATTCCAAGTAAGGAAGTATCAATTTATCTTTGATGAACGCCCATATAATTCGTGTCATTTCATCGCCGTCCAATTCAACTATTGGGTTGGCTACTTTAATCTTTGCCATAAAAGTGCTTTGTGGTTTAGGTATTGTTTTGTGCGGCAAATGTAACAAACGATTTCGTATATAAAAAAAAGCAGCTTCCGAAGTTTTATACGAATACGATTGAATTATCAAATTGGTATTGAAGCGCCTTTAAAAAATGAATTTGATAATTATAGCGCTGATTATTGCCAAAAAAAATAACCCTCGAAGTGGAGGGTTATTGGTATGCATGCGAGACAGTAAACTATCTTCTTTTGTCTTTGATTTTGGCTTTTTTACCAGTAAGTTCTCTAAAGTAGAAAATACGAGCTCTACGTACGTGACCTTTTTTGTTGATTTCAATTTTTTGCAAAGCAGGTAAATTCACTGGGAAAATACGCTCTACGCCAATTGCACCTGACATTTTACGGATGGTAAACGTTTCAGTAGTACCTGAACCTCTTCGTTGAATAACCACACCTTTAAAAAACTGTGTTCTTGTTTTTTCACCCTCTTTAATCTCGTAGTACACGGTGATAGTATCTCCAGCTCCGAAATCAGGGAAATCTTTTTTAGCAACTAATTCGCTTTGAACGAATTTCATTAAATCTGCCATGATAATTTTATTTACTAATGGTTGAACTTAAAGCAACATACACGGTTTTCGCCAGAGGTTGGTCTAATGTGGGCGCAAATGTAATTAAAAAATTCAAAAAACAAATTCCAAATTCCAAATAATTTCAACAAGATGCATTGGAGTTTGGAATTTCATCTATTGGAATTTATTCTAAAAGATCGGGTCTTCTATTTTTAGTATGTTCCAAGGCTTTGTCTTCTCGCCATTGGTCAATTTTGGCGGCGTGGCCACTGAGCAATACCTCAGGAACTTTGTGTCCTTTGTAATCGGCGGGTCGGGTATAAATAGGGCCAGATAACAAATTGTCTTGAAAACTATCGGTCAGGGCAGAGGTTTCGTCGCTCAACACGCCTGGAATCAATCGAATTAAGGCGTCACTCAATACCAAGGCACCCAGTTCGCCACCGCTCAACACATAATCACCGATGGAAATTTCTTTGGTAACAAATAAATCGCGCGCCCGCTGATCGACGCCTTTGTAATGCCCACATAAGATGATGAGGTTTTCACACATTGACATCGTGTTGGCCATTTTTTGGTTCAGGGTTTCGCCGTCGGGACTCATGTAGATGATGTGGTCGTAATCGCGTTGGCTTTTAAGCGCAGTTATGCAATCATCAATGGGCTGCACCGTCATGACCATGCCTGCGCCACCGCCAAACGGATAATCGTCTACACTCTTTTGTTTGTTGGTGGTATAGTCGCGCAAATTGTGTATATGTACTTCTACCAAGCCTTTGTCTATGGCGCGTTTCATGATCGATGCCTCAAACGGACTTCGCAATAATTCGGGCAATACGGTGATGATGTCGATGCGCATAGGACTATTTTTCTGCTCGCAAAGATATCATTATTCCGTATTCATCAGTTATTGATTTTGCAGCTGTTTCCCGCTTTTCATTTTATCATTTCCTTCCAACACGTCCACAAAAGGATGCCATTGCAAATGCGAAGTATTTATCAAACACACATAAAAAATTAATGTGAGTTAAGGTAATAGGGGCTAGGGCAGTAGTTACTTTTTGTTTCCAGCAATAGCATAGACCATCGGAATCTTGTTTTCAAAGGTTTTAATTCGGAATTTTCCTTTTTCAAATTCTTCGGTTTCGTTAAAGCAAGGGAAAGGAGAATAATCGTATTCATTGAAGGTTTTGATTTCAATTCCCTTTTTTATCAAGGCATTCAGTAGTTCAGAAATCGGATGATTCCACGAAATGGTCTGGGTTTCAATAGTTGCCTCACGTTCTGCGTAGGTCCCGGTTTCGGTTTCAAAAATGGGTTCAACATTAAAGTAACTGTAAAACACTTCCTTGAAATCATTGTCGTACATCCACACTACAGGATGGAAATCGGCCATCACGAATAGCCCATCGGGTTTCAAGAAATGCGCCACCACTTCGGCCCACTGATCCAGATCAGGCAGCCAACCAATGGTGCCATAACTGGTAAAAACCACATCAAATTTTTCGTTGATGTGATGGGGTGCGTCATATAAATCACAACACACAAAGGCGGTATCAAGCTGCAGTTTTTGGGCAAAAGATTGAGCCTGTTCAATGGCTTTGTTCGAGAAATCAACACCTGTAACCTTTGCGCCAAGTCGTGCAAGTGATAAGGAGTCTTGTCCAAAATGGCATTGCAAATGCAAAACTTTTTTGTGGTTCAAGTCGCCCAACAAGTCCAGTTCAATGGAATGTAGTGTTGATTTTCCAGCAAGAAATCCCGGAACATCATAAAAATCAGACTGCAAATGAACGGCTGTTTTTTGGTTCCACGTTTGTTTGTTGACAGCGATGTAATCGGGAAGTTTTTTCATGAGATGTAGGCCTAAAATTTAGCAACAACCAAAAATAGTATTTTCGATATTATCCACAATATTATATTAAATTTGCCACACATTTTAAAAAGGAATCATTTATATGGAACACGGAATATACGCTAAATTCAATACCTCAAAAGGAGCTATTGTTGTAAAATTGACACACGATTTAACGCCAGGAACAGTGGGGAATTTCGTTGGCCTTGCTGAAGGCCAATTGGAAAATACCGCCAAACCAATGGGTACACCTTATTACGACGGATTAAAATTTCACCGGGTAATTCCCGATTTTATGATCCAAGGCGGCTGTCCACAAGGAATTGGATCGGGCGGACCAGGTTATAGCTTTGATGATGAATTTCACCCTAGCTTGAAACACGACAAACCCGGCGTATTGTCTATGGCCAATTCGGGTCCGGCAAGCAACGGTTCTCAATTTTTTATCACACATGTTCCTACGAATTGGTTGGACAACAAACACACTGTTTTTGGACATGTGGTTGATGGTCAAGATGTAGTGGATGCCGTGGCACAAGGTGATTCTCTGGATTCAATTGAAATCATTCGCGAAGGAGATGAAGCCAAAAACTGGAACGCAATCGAAGCCTTTCGTGTTTTTGAAGGCGCTCGTGCCAAAAAAGAAGCCGAGGCTCGTGCAGCTGCTGAAGCGGCTATGGAAAAATTAGCGGCAGGCTTTGAAAAGACCGAAAGTGGTTTGCGCTACCAAATGATCCAAAAAGGTTCGGGCAAAAAAGCCGAAAAAGGCAAAACAGTATCAGTACATTATTCGGGTTCTTTAGAAAACGGCAAAGTATTTGATTCGTCGTATTCACGCAAAAAACCCATCGAATTTCCGTTGGGACAAGGCCATGTAATCGAAGGCTGGGACGAAGGAATTGCGTTGTTGCAAGTAGGTGACAAAGCTCGTTTTGTGATTCCTTCTCACTTAGGATACGGATCTCGTGGCGCTGGAGGCGTAATTCCCCCTAATGCGACTTTGATTTTTGATGTTGAACTAATGGATGTGAAATAAATACCGAATTACCATGAAAATTAAAAATATCACCCCTTGTGTAGTTGTTGCCTTTTTTGGATTAGTAATCTTGGCTTGCTCCAGTCCAAAAGCCAAAGTGGCATCAGCTGATTCGTATGAAAAAATTACCGTTTCCCCTGCAGCTCCTCCTAAATTAGAGATGGTTGCCTTAGATGAAAAAGGACAAATTATTCCAGTTGATGAAAAAGTAAAGCAAAAAATTCTAACTAACCGAATGGCTATGCTCACCGATGCAGAATCAAAAGGAAAGGATCTTTACACCACGCGTTGTGCAGAATGCCACGATTTGCCCACTCCGACTAAATACAAAGAAAGCAGATGGGCAGTAATCATGCAAAGCATGAAAGACAAAGCTAAACTAGATGACAAAGAATTTAGTTTAGTTCAATTGTACACCTCCATTTACTTTGAGAAATAGAATTGTACATATTTTATGCTAACAAAAAAAAGTCCCGCAATTGCGGGACTTTTTTTATATGTCATCAAAATCAATATCGGTAAAACTGGAGGTGCTTGTGGTTTCCGAATCGGATTCCGGTTTTTCGCCGTAGTACTCCTTTTTGAAATCTTTTTGGTGGCGTTCAGAAATTACTTCTTCGCCTTTATGGTTTAACACATAGGCCGTCATATCGTCTAAAATTTCAGCAAAGGCGGCAAAATCTTCTTTATATAAATAGATTTTGTGCTTTTTAAAATGAAATGAACCGTCTTCTTCTGTGAATTTTTTGCTTTCGGTAATGGTAATGTAATAATCGTCAGCTTTGGTGGCGCGCACATCAAAAAAATAGGTGCGACGGCCGGCGCGTAATACTTTGGAATAAATTTCTTCCTTGTCTAGCATGTCGTGTTCTCTCATAGTCTCGGACTCTATTGGTGAATTTTACCATCCAAAAATGATAAAAATAGTATTACAAAACAACTATTAAATTAAATCTTTTTCAGAAAGTTGCTTGGCATATACATCCGCGTAATAGCCATTTTGGTTTAGTAATTGATTATGAGTTCCTTGTTCAATTATTTGTCCATCGTCTAAGATGATAATGTGGTCAGCATTTTTGGCTGAGGACACGCGATGGCTTACAATCAGCGTGGTTTTGTTTTTGCAAAATGACAATAAATTCGACAAAATAAGTTCTTCTGTTTCGGTGTCTACGGCCGACAAGCAATCGTCCAACAGCAATATTTGTGCGTCTTTGATAAACGCCCTGGCAATAGAAACTCGTTGTTTTTGTCCGCCCGAAAGGGTTATGCCTCGTTCACCCAAAATGGTGTTGTATTGGTCTGAAAACTGTAGGATGTTATCGTGTACGATTGCTTTTTTGGCGGCTTCAATTACTTCTTCATCTGAGGCATTTTCGTTGCCAAATTTGATGTTGTTTTTGATGGAATCCGAAAATAAAAAAGCGTCTTGGGGTACACAAGCAATGCTGTTTCTCAAATCAAATAGATTTAAATCGTGGATGTTTACACCGTCAATTTCAACTGACCCATTGGTGGGTTCATACAGTCTACTGATGAGCGATAAAATACTCGATTTCCCAGCGCCTGTTTTGCCTAAAATGGCTAAAGTTTGCCCTTTTTTGATCGTAAAATTCAGTCCTTTTAAGGCAGTTATGTTGGTGTCGTTGTAGGT
>JAGNTC010000125.1 GCA_017987725.1 Flavobacterium sp. | reverse complement strand
CATGGCATTGGCTTGTCGCATTGCAAAAAAATAGTAGATTTGCATGAAGGTGATTTGTGGGTAACCTCTCAGCTAGGCGAAGGAAGCACCTTTAGTTTTACGATTTCAAAAACACTGTAGTGAGTATGTCAAAATTTGTTAAAACGGTTTTATTGGTTGACGACGACAACATGACCAACTTTTTACACCAGCGCGTCATTTCTAAAGCGGAGATTTGTGTAGAGGTAAAAGTGGCTAAAAACGGTCAAGAAGGTATTCAGCAATTGATCGCACTCAATCAATCTTTAGCTTCCAAAAACGATACGGTGGTTGTGTTTTTAGATTTGAACATGCCTATTCTAGATGGCTGGGGATTCTTGAAAGAATATGCCCAACAAGAAAATAAATTAAAATTCAATACCAAGATTTTTGTATTGAGTTCGTCTATTAATCCGGACGACAAAGCAAAAGCGGAAGAAAACGCGCACGTAGATCAATACATCTACAAACCACTTACTACCTCAAGTTTACAAGCTTTGCAATTGAATTAAACCTCATTTTCTTTCGCCAATTCAAAAAAACTAAAGGTAGATCCACCGTAATTTTTTTGAAAAGAATAATGGTTCAAATGTGCCAATTTGGTGTGTTTCGAATGTTCAACGATCAACATGCCGTCTGGACGTAACATATTTTTTTCAAACAACTGAACGACTAATTTCTCAAAAGTCGCTTGGTCTAATCCATACGGAGGATCTGCAAAAATCAAGTCGTAATCTACGTTGCATTTGTCGATATAGGCAAACACGTCACTTTTGATGGCTGCAATAGCGAAGTCATATTCGGCTGCAATTTGTTTAATGAATTTCACACAGCCAAAATCGGCATCCACACAGGTAATGCTATTGCTACCGCGCGAGGCAAATTCATAACTGATGTTACCGGTGCCTGAAAATAAATCAAGGACTTTTAATCCATCAAAATCAAAGTGGTTGTTGAGAATATTAAACAAGGCTTCCTTGCTCATGTCTGTGGTGGGACGCACGGGCAAATTTCGCGGAGGAGATATGCGACGGCCCTTGTATTTTCCGGAAATAATTCTCAAGATTGAAACAAGATAAAGTGTTGTAAATTCAACGCGTTAGAATAGGTGTTGTGTGCTTTGCATTGGCTTACATCAAAAAAAGTTACGTGGCGTACATAATTGTAAATAAGCGAATATACCTCGGAATCTGCTGAAATTTTCCCTAAAAATTCAAGCGAAAATTCCTCCGGGTTGAGTTGCAATTGTTCGGCAGAAAACAGGATGTAATACACTACATCTTCGGGCGTTTTGTACTCAAACGAATTGTACAGTAAAACACGTTGGTTGTGCAGGATAACAATTTCAAAATGGTTGGCTGTGAGGTGTACAAACATTTTTTTTGCGGTAGCATTTTTTGTCAAATCCAACAACCTTTGCACCAAAATACTGGCGGTGTGCCGGTATTCAAATTGGCCAAACTTGTCAATCAAAAAATTGTTTAGGTGTACATAAGGAATGTAAACATTGTGCATGCCGTAGGCCTCTAAGGTATCAAACGTGAAAAAATCGGTATCAAATACTTTGGTGTTGAATTGCATGTAGCTTCCCAAATAGGATTCGTCAAACAAGGCTTTAGGGACAAAGGTGTTTAAATTGTTGTCGTGAATCACCTGAATTTCGTCATACGGTTTGCGCAAATCGGTTGAGTTAAAAAACGCATGTTCGTAGCAATCCTCAATTTTTTTGGTTTTATCGGTTGCATCAAATTCAATTTCGCGAAAGTCAATCAGTGTTTTTTGGAGCGTATCCCAAATGCCATAAGCAAAACCAGTCAATCCAATTTTTAGGACCAATTTCCGGTAGGTTTTCTCGGTAATGTTTCGCTGATTTTGTTGCATGAGACTCAAATAAATAGTCAATATACAGTGGCTTATTGACTGAAGCAAACTTACAATTTTTTTTCAATCACAGCGCGATTGCTGCGATTTTCCTGTGTATATTTGAATCCCTTAGTGGGGCACTCCAGCGCATGAATGCAAGTCAGTTTCACCGAAAATTAATTCAACATTTTCCATTTGCACCTACCCAAAAACAGGAGGTGTTTTTTCAGTTGATTGCGCAGTACATTACCCAAACTACCTGTGAAGAGCTATTTGTTTTAAAAGGCTATGCAGGGACAGGTAAAACCACCTTAGTGAGTGCCTTGGTGCATACCTTGCCCGATCTCAATTACAAATCCGTGTTGTTGGCGCCCACCGGTCGTGCGGCCAAGGTAATGGCTAACTACGCTCAGAAGTCGGCCTTTACCATTCACAAAAAAATTTATTTTCCCAAAAAAGTAGCTGGGGGTGGATTGCAATTTACCTTGCAACAAAACAAACACAAGAATACCTTGTTTATAGTTGATGAGGCATCCATGATTTCGGATGTGGCCATCGACACCAAATTTGCTGAAGGGAGTTCACTCTTGGACGATTTGATTGCTTACATCTATTCGGGTGTGGGTTGTAAACTCTTGCTTATTGGCGATACAGCCCAGTTGCCACCGGTCAATTTGTCCATTTCGCCAGCCTTAGACCTAGAACGATTATCCTTGCATTACAACAAAGAAGTGAATCATATTGAACTCGATGAGGTCATGCGTCAAGCCGAAAAGTCGGGTATATTATTCAACGCAACGGCACTGCGCGACCTTTTACAGACTTCTTTTTGGGACAGTTTTCAGTTTCAGCTCAAGCCCTTTAAAGACATTTTTCGATTGGTGGACGGCTATGACATTCAAGACGCAATACAGTCAGCCTATAGCAATTACAGCATAGAAGACACCGCTTTTTTGGTCCGTTCCAACAAACGCGCCAATTTGTACAACCAACAGATTCGTTCGCGAATTTTAGACAAAGAAAGCATCTTGGCCACCGGTGATTACTTGATGGTAGTGAAGAACAATTATTTTTGGTTGCAAGAAACCGACGAGGCCGGATTTATAGCCAATGGCGACATCATTGAAGTATTGGAGTTATTCTCCATCAAAGAATTGTACGGTTTTACTTTTGCGTCGGTAAAGATCCGGATGGTGGATTACCCCAACCAGCGCCCCATCGAAACCATTTTGTTGTTGGATACACTCCACAGTCAATCTCCTTCCTTGTCTTATGACGACGCCAACCGTTTGTATCAAGAAGTGCTGCAAGATTACGAACAGGAAACCACCAAATACAAGAAGTTTCAAAAAGTAAAAGAAAACGAATACTTTAATGCCTTACAAGTGAAATTTTCGTATGCCATTACCTGTCATAAATCGCAGGGTGGACAATGGAATACGGTGTTTATTGAACAGCCGTATTTGCCCGACGGCATCGATCAAGAGTATGTTCGATGGTTGTATACTGCCGTGACACGCGCCAAAGAGAAGTTGTATCTCATTGGTTTCAAAGACGATCATTTTTACGAATAAAACCCAACCAATCGGTTTGGATTCTTTGTATTTTTGCTCCAACTTTATGCAACTCCACTTATGAAAGTTATTGCCGTAATTCCCGCCCGCTATGCTTCCACCCGTTTTCCTGCCAAACTTATGCACGATTTGTGCGGAAAAACAGTCATTCAGCGCACCTATGAAGCCGCTATACAAACTCAATTATTTCACGACGTATTTGTGGTTACCGATTCGGAGATTATTTACAATGAAATTGTTTCCCAAGGAGGAAAGGCTGTAATGAGTATCAACGAACACGAATCGGGTAGTGACCGCATTGCCGAGGCTGTCGCCAATTTGGAGGTAGATGTAGTGGTAAATGTGCAAGGCGATGAACCTTTTTTGGATGTGTATTCCTTGCATAAGCTGATTCACGTATTTAAAGAAGATGTCGCTAGACAAGTTGATTTGGCTTCGTTGTATTTCGAAATTCAAGACCAAGAAGCCATTGATAATCCCAATAACGTGAAGGTGGTGGTAGATCAACAGCAATTTGCCCTTTATTTTTCAAGATCGGTCATTCCATATCCTCGATCTACAGATGCCAGTTTGCGTTATTTTCAACACATTGGCATTTATGCTTTCCGCAAAGAAGCTTTGATAGCTTTTTCAAATTTGCCTATGAAAAGTCTAGAAGCTACGGAGAAGTTAGAACAACTTCGTTATTTAGAATACGGCAAACGCATCAAAATGGTGGAAACTACACACAAAAGTATTGGCATTGATACGCCCGAAGATTTAGAAAAAGCCAGAAATTTTATGCTTTCAAATTAAATAGTTTTCTTCTCGATGACAATCAATTCGTTGTGTGTTTCCACTTTGGGTAATCGATGAACCTTGAATGGTTTGTTGTTGAAGTTAAGGCAGTAGTAGTTGTTTCGTTCAAGGTCTTCGGCTTTGAGCGTCATGGTGTTGAACAGTATATAGCCCGGTGCCTGCAACAGCGATCCCAATTTGTCAGCAAAGAATTTCTCAAACAAGAAGTTGGGCATGTTGGTGTCTTGAAACACATCCACGATGATCAAATCAAATTTGAAGGCTGTTTTTAAAACATAGTCAAAGGCATCGCCTTGAATGAGGTTCAATTGCGGAATTTCCTGTAGTTGAAAATAGTCATAAGCCAATTTTATCACAGCTGGATCCAATTCAACGCCTGTAATTTTTCCGCTGTATTGTAGTTCATTTACCAAGGTTTTTAGCACACTTCCGCCACCTACACCCAACACCAAGATGTGTTGCATTTTTGCAATTTTATCAAAACCAATCTTTTTGAGACCATGGCGTAAAATGCGCTGTAAACTGCCGTAGGAATAATTGGTGTGCGAGGAATCCAATACAAGTTGACCGTTGTTCCAGTTTACTTCCAATTGCTTGCTCACTAATGAGGTAGTTCGGTACAAGGTAACTGGAATAAAAAAACTAAACAGTCGTTTAAACATCGTGGTAATTTTGCGTAAAAATAGCGGATTAATCTTAATTTTGACGATCAAATTAAAAACATGAAACAAAAACTATACCGCTGGATTTTCATCGATATATTGGGTTGGCAAATCAAAGGCAACCTTGATCCAGCTATTAAAAAATGTGTATTCATGGTACTCACCCACACCAGTTGGCACGATTTTTTTCTCGGATTATTTACCCGTGGAATTCTGCAATTGGACATGCATTGGGTGGGTAAAAAAGAATTGTTCCGATTTCCGTTTGGGTATTATTTTCGATGGATGGGCGGCACTCCATTAGACCGATCTGGAGGATTAAACAAAGTGGATGCCATTGCCGCTATATTTAAAAAAAAGGAGGTTTTTCGTATGGCGATCTCGCCTGAGGGCACGCGCAAAAAGGTGTCAGAGCTCAAAACAGGATTCTATTATATTGCTTTAAAAGCCCAGGTTCCCATAGTTCCAGTTGCCTTTGATTTTAAAACCCGCTCGGTTTCATTTGGAGAACCATTTCAACCCACCGGAAATTACAGTGCAGACCTAAACCATTTGCTTCCTTTTTTTAAAGGCGTGGAAGGAAAAGTACCAGAAAACAGCTTTCAAGTAAACGACTAACTATCTAAATGGGTTACATTTATTCCTTTTTCAAATGAACTACGAACAACTATTTCAGGAATACAAAGATTCGCGTATAGAAGGACGTTATGTATCACTTGCGCATTTGGCTGCACCTTTAGGGGATATTCCTTCGGATGCGCTACTTATACTTGGCTATTCGGTTCAAAACCAACCCATTTATGCCGTTCAATTGGGAGCAGGACAAACAAAGGTTTTGATGTGGTCTCAAATGCACGGCAACGAAAGCACCACTACCAAGGCCTTGTTTGATTTCATCTCTTTTTTGCGAGCTGATGTATCCTTGTCAAAGGCGATGTTGGCGAATTTCCATTTTTTATTTATTCCACTCTTAAATCCAGACGGAGCACATCAATATACCCGAGAAAATGCCAATGGGGTTGATTTGAATCGGGATGCGCAAAACAGAACCCAACCCGAAAGTGTAGTCTTGCGAACAGCATTTGATGCGTTTCAACCTAATTATTGTTACAATTTGCACGACCAACGGAGTATTTTTGGGGTGGGATCTACTGGTTTTCCGGCTACAGTTTCCTTTTTGGCACCTGCTTTTAACGCCAGTTGTTCATTTAACGCTGTGCGCACGCAAGCCGTTCGGGTTATCAATGCTATGCACGAAACCTTACAACAGTATATTCCAAATCGAATAGGTCGTTTTGATGATACCTTCAATGCGAATGAAGACGAAACGACTACTGTATGTCTTGATGTAACCGATCCGGACGGTGACTTAGTGTTTATCAGCAGCATCACTTCCTTAAGTGGGAATGGAAGCTATGTGC
>JAGNTC010000124.1 GCA_017987725.1 Flavobacterium sp. | reverse complement strand
TTAGCAAACCGTTTTTATTGACTACTTCCACTTCGGCAGCATTTACCCCATCTAGAATTACTTTGTTTTCATCGGATTGGATGAGCTCAACTTGTATTTTATCAAACACACTAATTTTGGTAAAATCCCCCACATTTCGGGTTACTTGAGCTGTGCTTAATGTACTGCTTAGTACGACTAAAAAAAGAGTTAATTGCTTCATTTTAAATAAATTAATTTACTTTTTACAGAACTATTCTTTGCGTCTAATGAAATGAAAATCCAATTGTTTTTTCACTAAATCGGCATTTTTTACTTTTACATACACCTCGTCACCGAGCTGCAAAAGGGCTTTTGAAATTTCACCCACCAAGGCATATTGCTTTTCGTCAAAGGTATAATAATCATCTTTAATTTCTCGGATTCGACACATGCCCTCGCATTTATTAGAACTGATTTCTACATAAATTCCCCACTCGGTCACGCCTGAAATGACGCCCAAAAACTCTTCGTCTTTGTGGTTTTGCATGTATTTTACTTGCATATATTTGATGCTGTCGCGCTCGGCATTGGTGGCCAAACTTTCTCGGTTGGACGAGTGCACACATTTTTCTTCATACACCTCAACTCCCGCTGATTTTCCTCCATCCAAATAAAATTGCAACAAACGGTGCACCATCACATCGGGATAACGACGAATAGGCGAAGTAAAGTGCGTGTAATAATCAAAAGCCAAGCCATAATGACCAATATTATCTGTGGTGTATTTGGCTTTACTCATGGTACGAATCGCTAATGTATCGACCATGTTTTGCTCTTTTTTACCCACCACATCGCTAAGTAAATTATTCAACGATTTTGAAATGGTATCGCGCGATTGAAAATTAAGCTTATACCCAAACTTGGCCACAAGGGTTTGTAAATTGATTAGTTTGTCTTCGTTGGGTTCGTCGTGTACCCGATACACAAAGGTTTTCTTTTGTTTCCCAATAAACTCAGCCACTTTTCTGTTGGCCAACAACATGAATTCTTCAATGAGGTGATTGGCGTCTTTGGCGATTTTAAAATACACGCCTTCGGGTTCTCCTTCGTTATCTAAATTGAATTTCACTTCCACTTTATCAAACGAAATCGCTCCATTTTGCATGCGTTTTTTGCGTAAAATTTTGGCTAATTCATCCAAGGTAAGGGTGGCGTGAACTAATTCATCTGAAACCGTATATGCATTTCCAGTGATTGAAATTTCAGCCGGAATGGTATTTGATTTAGTTTCAATAATGTGCTGGGCTTCTTCATAAGCAAATCGCTGATCGGAATAAATGACGGTACGACCAAACCATTGGTTTACCACTTCAGCTTTGGGATTGATTTCAAACACCGCCGAGAACGTATATTTTTCTTCGTGCGGACGCAATGAACAGGCAAAATTTGATAACACTTCGGGTAACATCGGCACAACTCGGTCTACCAAATAGACTGAAGTTGCCCGATTGTAGGCTTCATCATCCAAGGCTGTGCCTTCTTCTAAGTAATACGAGACATCGGCAATGTGAATCCCAATCTCGTAATTGCCATTTTCTAAGACTTGAAACGACAAGGCATCGTCAAAATCTTTGGCATCTTTGGGATCAATGGTATACGTAAGCACTTTTCGCATGTCGCGGCGCCTGTTGATTTCACTTTCTTGTATAGAAGTGTCCAATTGTTCGGCATAGGCTTCAACCTCTGGCGGAAAATCATAGGGCAAACCATATTCGGCTAGAATGGCATGAATTTCGGTATTGTGTTCGCCTGGTTTTCCAAGTACTTGTATCACAGAACCAAACGGACTATCGGCTTTTTTTGGCCAATCTTCAATTTGTACCACCACCACATCGCCTTGTTGGGCTTCGCCAATTTTAGCCAAGGGAATAAAAATATCGGTATACATTTTGGGATTTGCCGTTGATACAAACGCAAAGTTTTTTTGAATATCAATTACCCCAACAAACTCTGATTTGGCGCGTTCTAAAACTTCAATTACTTCGCCTTCTGGTTTTTTACCTCGGCGGCGGTTATACACATAGACTTTTACTTTGTCTTTGTCTAAGGCGTGATTTAAATTTGGCGTGGGAATAAACACATCGTCCTCAAAATCAGGACTAATAAAATAAGCCGTTTTACGTGTAGTCATATCAATCACTCCCTCGTAATAATCTTGACTTACTGCTTTAACTAAGTATTTTCCTGGTTCGGTTTCAATGATTACTTTTTGGGCAGCTAATACTTTTAAATCGAGGATAATTTCGTTTCTACTTTTGGTATCGGTTACTTCTAAAACCGCAGCG
Organism: Flavobacterium sp.; assembly: GCA_017987725.1. Classification (GTDB taxonomy): domain Bacteria; phylum Bacteroidota; class Bacteroidia; order Flavobacteriales; family Flavobacteriaceae; genus Flavobacterium. The sequence goes on along the minus strand of JAGNTC010000124.1, from coordinate 4,086 downwards.
ATCTGCTTGTAATTAAACGATTTATTGGCGTTTTGAGAGAGTATTTTTAGTATTTTTTCGGAAAAGGATTTTGGTTTCTTTCCTAATTTATGCGGTTTCTTTTTCATGAAGTCTTTTTAATCAGGTTTGAAAATTACAAATAAACCAAGTAGTAATCTAGGTAAACAATTAGAATTAGTATAAAAATAACTTTTCATTGCAGTAGAGATTAACCACACATATTTAAATAATTCAAAAAAAAATTAAAATCAAATCATAACATAGTTTTCAACATCTATTAAAAACAACAAAAAATAAAAGAAATTATAATTTAATTTATGATGGTTATTATGGTGTGTTAATAAGGTTGATAATTTTAAATTCTTTGACTTGGAATTCAACTTATTCTAAGTTAATAAGTAGTTATCAACACACAATTAACCAAACAAACACTTGATTTTGAATGTCTTTTTTAAAACTATCAACCGTTGTTCATAACCAAAAATAACCTAGTTTTGTAAATAAGTTGACCCCTCGTTTTATGTTTATAAACAGGTGTTTTTTACGCATAACTAAACAATAAATTCTACAAACTTTTGTTGTTTTTTTGGTTTCGATTTTGGATTACACAATTTTGAAACACAAACAAGAAAAAGTTCTATTTTTCTATATTTAGTTATGAACAACAGCTGTTTATTTCAGCACCCATAGAAATCAATGAGTTAGAAAAACTATCAACATCTCTTTTTATACAATTCAAAAACACATCTTTATGAAAATTGCCATCGGAAACGACCATGCCGGACCTGCTTACAAACAAGCGATTGTAGCTCATTTAGAAAAACTAGGCCACGAAATTACCAACTACGGAACCGACAGCTTTGATAGTGTAGATTACCCCGATTTTGGTCATTTGGTAGCGCAAGATGTGGTACAAGGACGCGCCGATTTTGGCATCGTCATTTGTGGATCTGGAAACGGCATCGCCATGACCGCCAACAAACACCAAGGCATTCGTGCCGCTTTGTGTTGGACCAAAGAAATTGCCTACTTGGCCCGCACCCACAATGATGCAAATGTATTGAGTATTCCCGCTCGATTTACTGCCATTCCACAAGTATTGGAAATGGTGGACACTTTTTTACAAACCCCTTTTGAAGGCGGTCGACATGCGGTGCGTGTCGGTAAAATTTCGTGTTAAACACCTTTTATGGAAAAGTATTTTTCGATTTTACAACTTACCCATATTGTCTTTGGTTCCATCGGTTTTGTGTGTGGTTACCTGGCATTATTTAGTAAAAAAGGAAGTTATTTACATAAAAAATCAGGAAATATTTTTGTGTTTTCAATGGTTTTCAGTGTTTTAATTTCGATACTTATCACCTTGATTCCTAAACATGAAAATCAATTTTTAGTATTGATCGGCTGTTTCACCATCTATTTTGTCTTTTCAGGACTTCGTGCTTTACAATTTAAAAAAACCCCCGTTTCTCTGCTCGATAAATTCATGAGTTGCAGCCTCTTTTGTGTCGGGGTTTTTATGTGTATTCAGGCACTAGTTTGGGTAATTACTATACAAAAACTGAGCGTACTTTATCTATTTTTTGGAGTAGGATGCCTACTAATCAGTTGGGCTGATTATCGATTTTATAAACAATCAAAACGATACTTTTTAAGCCAACACATTTCTCGAATGATGGGTGGATTAATTGCAGCCACCACTGCGTTTATAGTAGCAGGTTTGAATTTATCACAACTGGTTTTTTGGATATTGCCTTCGCTAATCGGAACCTATTTTATTCGGTACAACATCAAAAAATATTCGACTCCAAATACCACTACTAAATGACCGCACTTGATTTTATTTCCCAAAAAGTAACTGCTCGCGCCCAATCCATTCAAAATACGCTCTCGTTATTGCAAGACGACTGCACCATTCCGTTTATTGCGCGTTACCGCAAAGACCAGACCGGTAACCTCGATGAGGTGGTTATCGAACAAATTGCGCAAAGTCAAAAAGAATATGAGGCCATTTGCAAACGTAAAGAAACCGTTCGTAAAGCTATCGAAGAACAAGGACAGCTCAGCCCTGAACTGGCCAAGAAATTGGAAAACAGTTTTGATTTACAAGAAATAGAAGATTGGTATTTGCCTTTTAAAAAGAAGAAAAAAACCAAAGCCGATGTAGCTCGGGAAAATGGTTTAGAACCTTTGGCAAAAATCATATTGGCACAACAAAACGAGGCGATTGATTTTATCGCTACACAATACCTCAATACCACTATCCGCAATGAAGACGAAGCCCTGCAAGGTGCGCGCGATATTATTGCCGAGTGGATCAATGAAGACATCTATGTCCGCAAACAATTGAGACGTTTGTATCAACGCAAATCCAGCATTTCGACTAAACCGGTAAAAGCCAAAAAATCCTCCGAAACCGAAAACAAAAAAGAACAACAGGAGCAACTTGCCCAAAAATACCAACAGTATTTGGACTGGTCTGAATTGTTATCCAAGGCGCCGGCCCATCGATTATTGGCTATGCTGCGCGCTGAAAACGAAGGGGTGATTAAACTCAAAATAGAAGTAGATCCCGACGAGGCGTTTGATCTTATTGCTGACCAAATTATCAAAAAAGATAACGAATCAACGCCGCATTTGGTGCTGGCAATCGAAGACAGTTACAAACGCTTGTTGGCGCCTGCCCTTGCGAATGAAGCGCTGCAAGAAGCTAAAACCAAAGCCGATCTCAATTCGATTCAGGTGTTCTCGGCCAATTTAACCCAATTGTTATTGGCTCCTCCTTTGGGCGAAAAACGCATTTTAGGCATAGATCCTGGATTTCGAAGTGGGTGTAAAGTGGTGTGTTTGGACGAAAAAGGCGATTTGTTGTACAACGAAACCATTTACCCACACGCGCCCCAAAACGAAAGCGCGATGGCGATGAAAAAAATACGTTCGATGGTGAATGCCTACGGAATTGAAGCCATCGCCATAGGTGATGGTACCGCCTCGCGAGAAACCGAATTTTTCATCAAAAAAATCGCCTTTGACAAGGCGATACAAGTATTTGTAGTAAGCGAGGCCGGCGCCTCGGTGTACTCGGCATCTAAAATTGCCCGAGAGGAATTTCCCAATTATGATGTGACCGTTCGTGGAGCCGTTTCGATTGGTCGCCGCTTGTCCGATCCTTTGGCTGAGTTGGTTAAAATTGATCCCAAAGCCATTGGTGTAGGCCAATACCAACACGACGTCGATCAAACCAAACTCAAAGAAGAACTCGATACTACCGTGGTGCGTTGTGTAAACTCGGTGGGGATTAATGTCAATACTGCCAGCAAACATTTGTTGAGTTATGTGAGTGGGATCGGCGAAAAATTGGCCGAAAACATTGTGCAATACCGCAGCGAAAACGGCCCATTTACCAGTAGAAGTCAATTGAAAAAGGTGCCGCGTTTGGGCGAAAAAGCCTTTCAACAAGGGGCGGCTTTTATTCGTATTACCCAAGCCAAAAATCCTTTGGATAATTCGGCGGTGCACCCCGAGGCGTATCCGATTGTTGAAAAAATGGCTAAAGACATGGGTGTTTCGGTACAGGAATTAATTGCCAACAAAGCCAAAACCAGCAGCATTAACCCCGAACGTTATACCACCCCCGAGGTGGGAATTTTAGGACTCAAAGACATCCTCAAAGAATTAGAAAAACCAGGTTTGGACCCTAGAAAAACGGCGAAGGTGTTTGAATTTGATCCCCAAGTGCAAAGCATTAAAGACGTAAGAGCCGGCATGATTTTGCCGGGCATAGTCAATAACATCACCAATTTTGGTTGTTTTGTGGCGATTGGCATCAAAGAAAGCGGCTTGGTGCACATCTCGCAACTCAAAGAAGGCTTTGTATCGGATGTAAACGAAGTAGTGAAACTTCACCAACACGTACAAGTAAAAGTAGTAGAGGTTGACGAGGCGCGCAAACGCATCCAGTTGACCATGATTCTATAAAAAAACACCCCAAAACCTACACAGTATGTATGATTTGGGGTGAAATAAAAAAAATAAAAAATTATGCTTTTGTTTCTTCGTCCTTTTTAGGCGCTGCAGCTTGGTCGT
>JAGNTC010000123.1 GCA_017987725.1 Flavobacterium sp. | reverse complement strand
CAAGGCTGCACGTACGGCGCCCATCAAGGAAAATTTATTATTAGATGCCTAACTACCAATCATGATGCCATAAACCCCTACCGATACTACGCCAAAGATGTACAACAAAGAAACGTCTACGTCGGTGGCTTGCAAGATAATGTCTCTGCCAAACAGGTGTAATTTATCGCCCCATGGAATCACAGCGCTGGTCATGAGTGCCGTACTCATGGCAATGGCAGGGCCTACAATAAATAGAATTCGGTTGGGTGTGTTGGGGAAAAATTCTTCTTTTGAAAACAATTTTAATCCATCGGCCAAGGGTTGAAAAATCCCGCCTTTTCCGGCTCTGTTGGGCCCGATACGGTCTTGCAACCAAGCGGCAATTTTGCGTTCAGCCAAAGTAGAATACATGGCCATTAACATGGTGATGGCAAAAACGACTAAAATCAGTACGCTTTTTTCAATAATAAAAGCACTATTCATTTGACGTAGATTTTGGTGTTATAGGCGTACCCGCAGCAAGTGGGATGTCTTTCATACTAATTTTCTTGCGATCGACATCACGGCCCAAAAGAATGTTCTTTTCGGTAGCGATTTGTACTTTTTCTAATTTACCGGTGTAGTTGTTTTGGTTGATCACCGAGGTTTTTTCAAATTTGCGAGGTCCTTCAATCACCCAATCTTGCGGGTCTTTGTGGTCAAAACGGCACTCGTTGCAAATGAATTCTTCTACTTCGTGGTATTGGTCTTTGCGGCCTGTTACACGTTGAATTTCGTTGCCAAACATCCAAACGGTGGTTTTTCCACAGCATTTGGTGCAGTTACGGTGTGCATCATACGGTTTGTTAAACCATACTCTCGATTTGAATCGGAAGGTTTTATCGGTCAAGGCGCCTACCGGACACACATCAATCATATTGCCCGAAAACTCATTGTCAATGGCTTTGGAAATGCAAGTCGAAATATTGGCATGATCGCCGCGATCCATCACACCGTGTACGCGGTTGTCGGTCAATTGATCGGCCACCATTACACAACGGTAACACAATATGCAACGGTTCATGTGCAGTTGTATGTTTGGACCAATATCTTCGGGTTCAAAGGTTCTTTTTTCTTCGATGTAACGTGTTTCGGATTTGCCGTGTTGGAAACTCAAATTTTGCAAATCACATTCGCCGGCTTGGTCACAGACCGGGCAGTCCAAGGGGTGGTTGATCAACAAAAATTCAGTCACCGATTTGCGGGCTTCTTGCACTCTAGCTGAGGCGGTACTGGCAATTTCCATCCCGTCTTGACAACCGGTTACACACGAAGGCACCAATTTGGGCATCGGACGCGGATCGGCTTCACTGCCTTTGGTTACATCCACCAAACAACAACGGCATTTTCCGCCACTTCCTTTTAATTTAGAATAATAACACATGGCTGGTGGCACACTTTCTCCACCAATCATACGAGCAGCCTGCAAGATCGTTGTTCCTGCTTCTACTTCAATTTCTTGACCGTCTATGGTTACTTTCATTCTATTCTTGTTTCAAGTTTCAAGTTCCAGGTTTCAGGTTAAGTCTTGCCAACTTGAAACCTGAAACCTGAAACAAAATTATAGGATTTGCTTAGCCACCAAATGCTTCACTTTTTCAAAAGGCTCGGCAACAAAGTGGTCTCTGTTTTTAATTTTTTCTGGGAAACGAATGTGGTACTCAAACTCGTCTCTAAAGTGGCGAATCGCTGCGGCTACAGGCCAAGAAGCGGCATCTCCTAATGGACAAATGGTATTTCCTTCGATTTTGCTTTGAATGCTCAACAACAAATCGATGTCTTCTTCGCGTCCGTGTCCGTTTTCGATCCGGTGCAATACTTTTTCCAACCAGCCAGTTCCTTCTCTACACGGCGAACATTGTCCGCAGCTTTCGTGGTGGTAAAAACGAGAGAAATTCCAGGTATTGCGCACAATACATGCCGTGTCGTTGTATACAATAAATCCGCCTGATCCCAACATCGAGCCTGTGGCAAAACCACCGTCGCTCAAAGATTCGTAGGTCATTAAACGGTCTTCTCCTGCGGCTGTTTTATAGATTAAATTGGCGGGTAAAACCGGCACCGAACTTCCGCCGGGCACAAAGGCTTTCAACGGTCGGTCTGAACTCATTCCCCCCAAATAAGCATCCGAGTTCATGAATTCGTCTACGCTCAAGCCCAATTCAATTTCGTACACGCCTGGGTTTTTGATGTGTCCTGAAGCTGAAATCAATTTGGTTCCAGTAGAACGTCCAATTCCAATTTTAGCATAATCGGCACCTGAATTGTTTACAATCCATGGCACTGCAGCTATGGTTTCTACATTATTCACCACCGTTGGGTTACTCCACAAACCTGAAATGGCGGGGAAAGGTGGTTTGATTCTAGGGTTACCGCGTTTGCCTTCTAAGGATTCAATCAAGGCCGTTTCTTCTCCACAGATGTAAGCTCCCGCACCAATTTGAACATACAACTCCAAATCGTATCCAATACCCAATATATTTTTACCCAACCAGCCAGCAGCACGCGCTTCGGCTAGGGCTCTTTCTAAAATTTTGTACACCCACATGTACTCGCCACGAATGTAGATGTAAGACAAATTACAACCCAAGGCATAACTCGAGGTGATCATTCCTTCAATCAACAAATGCGGAATGTATTCCATCAAAAAACGGTCCTTGAAGGTTCCGGGTTCTGATTCATCGGCGTTACATACCAAATGTCTGGGTTTTCCTGATTTTTTATCAATAAAACTCCATTTCATCCCGGTAGGGAAACCTGCACCTCCACGTCCGCGTAGCCCAGAGGTTTTCACTTCTTCAACTACCTCATCGGGAGTAAGGGTTTTCAAGGCTTTTTCTACCGAAGCATAACCGCCGTTTTGACGATATACTTCATAGGTTTTAATGCCGGGAACGTTAATTTTATCTAATAATATTTTTTGTGACATATTATTTATCGTGTAACGTGATTTTGTTTGCTTTACAATCGTCGATCAACTGATCTATTTTTTCTGGGGTAAGGTGCTCTTGGTAAAAATCGCCCAATTGCATCATTGGGGCATAACCGCAAGCGCCTAAACATTCTACTCCGCGTACTTCAAAAAGGCCATCGGCGGTAGGTTCACCTACTCCAACACCCAATTTTTCACAGGTATACTCCATCAGGTTTTCTACGCCGTTTAAACAACAAGGAGAAGTTTGACAAAACTCAAACATGTATTTACCAACGGGTCGGCGATTATACATGGTGTAAAAACTCACCACTTCATATACCTCGATGGGTTTAATCTGAAGGATTTCGGCCACCTTGTCTTGCAACTCAATACTCAACCAGTTGTCGTGCGCATCTTGTACCTCATGCAAAACCGGCAATAAGGCTGATTTGCGTTTATCGGCAGGATAATGACTGATTAACTCATTGATGCGAGTCATCAACGAATCGGTGATGTTTATCTGTTGTTTGTGCTGCGTTTTTTCCATTTTTATTTTAATTCTGAATGCTGCGCCAGTTCGCTGACGCTCGGGTCAAAAATGTTTTTTCTTCAATCGTGATGGCTTAGGCGTCTAATTCGCCGGCGATCACATTTAAGCTGGATAAGATCACAATGGCATCTGATAATAAAGCGCCTTTGATCATCTCGGGATATGCTTGGTAATATATGAAACACGGTCTGCGGAAATGCAAACGATACGGTGTTCTACTGCCGTCGGTTACCAAATAAAAACCTAATTCTCCGTTTCCGCCTTCAACGGCATGATACACTTCGGCAACGGGAACCGGCACTTCGCCCATCACAATTTTAAAGTGATAAATCAAGGATTCCATCGTGGTGTATACGTCTTCTTTTGGTGGCAAATAATAATCCGGTACATCGGCATGATACGGACCTTCGGGTAATTTAGCCAAAGCTTGTTTGATGATGCTGATGCTTTCCCATACTTCGGCGTTGCGCACGCAAAAACGATCGTAGGTATCTCCCGATTTTCCAACCGGAACAATAAATTCAAAATCTTCGTAGGACGAATACGGTTGGGCAACACGCACATCATAATCCACCCCTGCCGCACGTAAATTAGGCCCTGTAAATCCATAGGCCATAGCTTGTTCGGCTGTGATTCCACCCACATTTACCGTACGGTCAATAAAGATTCGGTTGCGCTCAAACAAGTTTTCGAATTCTTTCCATGCAACCGGGAATTCTTCCAAAAATACGTCCAATTTGCGGAAGGCTTCGGGCGACCAATCGCGCTCAAAACCACCGATACGACCCATGTTGGTTGTCAATCTAGCCCCACAAATTTCTTCGTAGATCTCGTATACTTTTTCACGGAATTGAAATACATACAAAAAGCCAGTATAGGCTCCGGTATCTACTCCTAAAATCGAGTTGCAAATCAAGTGATCGGTAATACGCGCCAACTCCATTACAATCACACGAAGGTATTGCGCACGTTTGGGCACTTCAATGCCCAATAATTTTTCTAAGGTCATCCACCATCCCATGTTGTTGATGGGCGACGAACAATAATTCATTCGGTCGGTAAGTGGTGTAATTTGGTAAAACGGACGGTTCTCGGCAATTTTTTCGAAGGCGCGGTGAATGTAGCCAATGGTTGGTTCGGCTTCGACGATGCGCTCGCCGTCCATCAATAATATATTTTGGAAAATTCCGTGGGTCGCCGGATGCGTAGGGCCTAAATTCAGGATAGAAAGTTCGTTTCCTTCTTCGTTCAAGGTTTCCTTGATGATTTTCGCATAGCGGTGTTCCGGTGGTAATAATAGCTCTGACATGGTGTCGTAAATTAGGCGTTGGTGGTGGTTCTTCCGAAGAAACGATCGTCTTTGTCGGTTCGTCCGCTGTCTTCCATCGGGAATTCTTTGCGCATCGGATAAGACAACATTTCATCCATATTCAAAATGCGTTTCAATTGCGGATGACCACTAAAGTGAATCCCATAGAAATCAAAGGTTTCGCGCTCCATCCAATTGGCACACAAAAAGATGTTGGAAGCGGTTTTAATTTCAGGAGTCCCGTTTAAATAAGCTTTGATTTTTATGCGGGTATTGGTTACCCAATTGTGCAAATGATATACCACAGCAAACTGATGATCATCGTCGTTGTCTGGGTAGTGAATTCCACACAAATCGGTTAAGAAATGAAACTGTAAAGCCTCGTCGTTTTTGAGAAACAATAACAAGGCTGTGTTTTTATCCGCATCGACTTCAAAGGTGTTTACATCAAAATCCATATGGAAATTGCGTACACTTTGGCCAAATTGGGCTTCTACTAGTTGTTGGATTTCAGCGAGTTCTTGGGCCATCTTTATTTGATATTATAAGAAGCTAATAATTCTTGGTACTCGGGTGAGCTTCTGCGGCGCACCGATTCTGATTTTACCAATTCTTGCAATTTCATAACGCCTTCTACGATTTGTTCTGGTCGAGGTGGACAACCAGGCACATAGACGTCAACCGGAATTACTTTGTCGATACCTTGCAAAACCGAATAGGTGTCAAAAACACCCCCCGACGAAGCACAAGCTCCTACGGCAATTACCCAGCGTGGCTCAGACATTTGTTCGTATACTTGGCGCAAAATAGGGCCCATTTTTTTAGAAATGGTTCCCATAACCAAGAGCATATCGGCTTGGCGAGGCGAAAAACTCACGCGCTCTGATCCGAAACGTGCTAAATCGTAATGTGAAGCCATGGTGGCCATAAATTCAATTCCACAACAAGATGTTGCAAAGGGCAAAGGCCACAACGAATTGGCGCGGGCTAATCCTACCACATCATTGAGTTTTGTAGCGAAGAAGCCTTCTCCTACAACCCCTTCTGGTGGTGCTACCATTGATACTTTTGAATCACTCATGTTTTTTATTTTGAATTGTACAGTTGTGGGTATTTGTATACTTGACAAACCAAGATTGAACTCGGTTTATTTATTCCCATTCGAGAGCCTTCTTTTTGATGATGTAGAAAAATCCAATGAGCAATAAAGCCATAAAAACGAGCATTTTTAAAAGCCCTTCAATGCCCATTGCTTTAAAATTGATTGCCCAAGGGTATAAGAAAATTACCTCAACATCAAACAAAACAAAGAGAATCGCTACCACAAAATACTTTACCGAAAAGGGAATTCGGGCATTTCCGTACGATTCGATTCCACACTCAAAATTTTTGTCTTTGCTCGCTGAATTTCGTTGCGGTCCAAGTTTGCCCGAAACGATAATTGTCCCTACCACAAACCCTACTGCCAACATGAGCTGCATGAAAATAGGGAGGTAATCTAATTGATTGGATTGCATAGATTTTTATTTAAAAAAATTTGGCACAAAGATACGTGTGAATAATTAAAAAGCAACGAAAAAAAAGGGTTTTCCTTGACGAAAA
>JAGNTC010000122.1 GCA_017987725.1 Flavobacterium sp. | reverse complement strand
GAGCACGAATACCCTATTAAACAAGGATTCTTTAACTTTTCTTGAAACCTACTTAAACAACCCCTCGCCTACCGGACACGAATCAGAAGGACAAAAATTGTGGATGGACTACCTTAAACCGTATGTGGACACCTTTATTACCGATGTATATGGATCGGCTGTGGGAGTAATTAACCCAGATGCGCCTTTTAAAGTAGTCATTGAAGGGCATGCCGACGAGATTTCGTGGTACGTGAATTACATTACCGATAACGGTTTGATTTACGTGATTCGCAATGGCGGGTCCGATCATCAAATTGCACCCTCCAAACGGGTAAATATCCATACCAAAAACGGCATCGTAAAAGGCGTATTTGGTTGGCCAGCGATTCATACGCGCAACCGCGGCAAAGAAGAAAATGCTACGTTACACAATATATTTATTGACTGCGGCTGTTCTACAAAAGAAGAAGTAGAAAAATTAGGTATCCATGTGGGCTGTGTAATTACTTACCCAGATGAATTTATGATTTTGAATGAAAATAAATTTGTGTGTCGTGCTTTGGATAATCGCATGGGCGGATTTATGATTGCCGAAGTAGCGCGTTTGTTGCACGAAAACAACATCAAGTTGCCTTTTGGCTTGTACATCGTCAATTCGGTGCAAGAAGAAATTGGCTTACGCGGAGCTGAGATGATTACCCAAACCATCAAACCCAACGTGGCGATTGTAACCGACGTGTGCCACGACACCACTACCCCCATGATCGAAAAGAAGATTGAAGGCGATTTGCAAATGGGCAAAGGTCCGGTAATTGCTTATGCACCCGCCACACAAAACATTTTACGTGAATTGATCGTATCCACCGCAGTTGAAAAGGAAATTCCGTTTCAGCGTCACGCTACATCCCGCGTAACCGGAACGGACACCGATGCATTTGCTTACAGCAATGGCGGCGTGGCTTCGGCTTTGATTTCCTTATCCTTGCGTTATATGCACACTACAGTTGAGATGGTGCACCGCGACGACGTAGAAAATGTCATCAAACTGATTTACGAGAGTTTATTGAAGATTGAGAACAACCATAATTTCTCTTACTTCAAGTAAAACAAAAAGCCCCAATTACTTGGGGCTTTTTTTATCTTATTTACTTAAGAAATTCAAGACGTTTTTCTCAATTCGTTCATTGATATTCGAGATATCCGCCTTCACGAATTGTTCACCCAGTATGTTCTCAAATAATTCAATGTAGCGATCCGAAACCGTTTCGATATAAGCATCCGTCATTTCTGGGATTTGTTGCCCTTCTTTGCCTTGGAATCCGTTTTCGATGAGCCAACGACGCACAAATTCTTTGGACAATTGTTTTTGTTCCTCACCCTTATCTTGGCGCTCTTGGTATCCCTCCGCATAAAAATAACGGGAAGAATCTGGGGTGTGGATTTCATCAATCAATACGATTTGTCCGTCTTTTGTTTTGCCAAATTCGTATTTGGTGTCAACCAAAATTAAGCCTCTAGAAGCGGCAATTTCGGTTCCGCGTTGGTACAAGGCTCGGGTATATTTTTCTAATACAAGGTAATCTTCTTCTGAAACAAGTTGGTTGGCCAAAATTGCTTCACGCGAAATGTCTTCGTCGTGCGAGCCATTATCAGCCTTGGTGGTTGGTGTAATAATTGGAGTCGAAAATCGGTCGTTTTCTTTTAATCCCTCTTCCATGGTCACTCCGCAAATGGTTCTTTTTCCCAATGCATATTCACGCGCAGCATGCCCAGATAAATAGCCTCTGATGACCATTTCTACTTTAAAAGGTTCACACAAATGGCCTACAGCTACATTTGGATCGGGTGTGGCAACCAACCAATTGGGAACAATATCTTCGGTAAGTTCCATGAATTTGGTTGCAATTTGGTTCAAAATTTGGCCTTTATACGGAATGCCTTTGGGCAAAACCACATCAAAGGCCGACAAGCGATCGGTGGCAATCATCACCAACAAATCGTCGTTGATGTTATACACTTCGCGCACTTTGCCGCGGTACACTGATTTTTGATTGGGAAATTGAAAATGGGTAGTGGTAATGGTAGAACTCATAGTTGTATTGTTTGCGCAAAAGTAAGACGAAATCCCAACTTTTCACAACTAAAACAACCCAAAAAAACGACTTATTTTTTGATCAACTTGAAAACTTCTTTGCCCAAATTGGTTTCAACCGATACAATATAAATTCCTGCTTCTAAGCCAGAGGTGGAAATTACTGTGGGCATTTCATTGGTGCTTTTTTGCTCGAAAACTTGCTTGCCTTCAGTTGAAAAAATGCGAATATTAGCTAAAACCGTTGTGTTTTGATTCCATTTAATGGTGCAATTTCCAGATGTCGGATTTGGGAAAATGGAACACAAACTACCATTACTAGGACTTGTGTGGATATCCAAAAACTGCATGTTCCCGCCTGCTTGTTGGTACAAATCGGCGAAGGCTTGAAAATATTGATTGGCAACATTGGCATCGTGTACGATCAAAACATTTTCGTCGTTTTTATTTTCTGCACTGTTACTCCAGTTATGGGAGCCTGTCAGCACCATAGGATCAGAATTGGAATTAAAATTATCGACCACCATAAATTTGTGGTGCATCAATCCGCTTAATGTAAAAACGACTGCTTGTCCTGATGGCAAACCCGCTTGGATCGCTGAGATCTGATTGCCTGAAGGATTTTGGCTGTCCACCATCAAATTGATATTTGTTAATCCTGCATTGTATTTGGCTAACAGGGCATTCTTAATATCCGATCTAGTAATGAGCATGGTGGCAATATCTATATCCGAATCGGCCGAATTAATCACATCGATAATTTTGGAATTGGTCGCGTCACTTGGACTAAAATAAAGATCGACTACTTTGTTTCCTACCACAAAATGATGCGGAGTATTGTCAGATTTATAGGGACCAAACTTCGAATTGACAGCATTTGGAACCATCGTAGAACTGCCCCACATTTCGTCAAATTCCATTTTGTAGGCCAAAGCCATGGCTTGATCCTGAATCACTATAGCATTGTTCCGATCAGGACCATCAATTTGGGCAAGGGTCCAATTGGTTGAGCCAGTCCAAACAATTGGTTTATTGGGATCGGCACTATTCCCATCAAAAATGACAAATTTGTTGTGCATCAGTCCATACGAAGAACTCGAAGGGCTTGCTAATACTGGAATTGACGGATTCAATAAGGGAATCATCACACTGCTGGTGCTGCCGTCATAAATGAGTCGAACATTCACTCCCCGAGCAAATGCATCATTAATGGCGCCAGCAATTCCTGTAGTAGAGGAAAGAGAATAGGAATTATAGATCGCGATGTCTAAATCGCTTTGACATTGGGCTATATAGGATATTAATTTTTCGTCTAAGGCATCGGCTAAGTTAACAGCCGCCTGTGTTTGAGCCAAAGTGGTGGACACAGAATGATTAAAATACACTTCTATGGAGCCAGAAGAAATAGAAGCATTGGCCACAAAACTGGTTTGGATTTCCCGTTGGGAAGTAGTGTAAGTTAGTTTAAGAATTTGACTTGGGCGTAGTTGATGTAATTCAATTTGATTAGGAAAAGTACTGCGTTCAAATGAAACGGCTGTGTGGGAAAACGCATCTTCTATTTGCAGTGATTGGTAAGCAATGCTATCCTGAAATGCAAAAGCCAAGTGTGTAGGAAAATAGGTAACGGTGTAGTCCTTTTCGTGAATTTGAGTTTGTGCAAACAGGGTTGTTGACACAAACAAAATAAGCAGCCGGGCAATTTGAAATCTACTTTTCATCTACCAGAATTTGAAACAAATGTACATTTTTTTTTAATCGAACGAAATTATCAACTGAAACAGCACATTATCAAGTCTTGTTTTAGCTGAAATTTTAAGCAATTTTTATGAATGGAAAACGTTCCTATTGTAGTAAATTGCCACTCCTTAAACAACTGCCATGAGCCAAATACACATTCTTTGGGTTGACGACGAAATTGACCTTTTAAAACCACATATTTTATTTTTGGAAAAGAAAAACTACCAAGTCACTACCTGTAACAACGGGAGAGATGCGGTAGACATTTTTGATCAAGGCACCTTTGATATTGTATTTTTGGACGAAAACATGCCCGGCATGAGTGGATTGGAAACCTTGGCTGAGTTGAAAGAAAAAAAATCAGCTACGCCGGTTATCATGATTACCAAAAGTGAGGAAGAATACATCATGGAAGAGGCCATCGGTTCAAAAATTGCCGATTACTTGATCAAGCCCGTAAACCCCAACCAGATATTACTGAGTTTAAAAAAGAACTTAGATCATTCGCGATTGGTATCCGAGAAAACTACGCTGGATTACCAAAAAGAATTCCGCAAAATTGCCATGGAAATGGCCATGGTAAATTCCTACGAAGATTGGGTTGATTTCTATAAAAAATTACTCTATTGGGAATTGAAATTGGAGAATATTCAAGACCAAAGCATGGTCGAAATATTAGAATCTCAAAAAGTGGAGGCCAACATTCAATTTGGAAAATTCATCGAACGCAATTACGAAAAATGGTTTGAACCTAAAGCCGACAAGCCTATTTTGTCTCACAACTTATTTCGTGAATTGGTGGTGCCCGAATTGGTTAAAAAAGACAGCCGAAGCGGCTCCGAAGCGAGCAAAGCAAAACCGGTCTTGTTTGTTGTGATTGATAATTTGCGTTATGACCAATGGAAAACCATCGAAAAAATAGTGGGCGATTACTACCGCTTAGAAAAGGAAACAGCCTATTATGCCATGCTTCCCACCGCTACACAGTATGCGCGAAATGCCATTTTTTCGGGTTTATTGCCAATAGAAATGGAAAAGCAATTTCCGCAATATTGGAAAAATGACGTAGACGAAGGCGGTAAAAATTTATTTGAAGCCGAGTTTTTAACTGAACACCTTAAGCGATTAGGATTAAGTAATTTAAAGCAAGAATATTTTAAAATAACCAACTTGGCCAATGGCAAAAAATTGGCCGATAATTTCCGCGCATTAAAAGACCACGATTTGGTTACAGTGGTCTATAATTTTGTGGATATGCTCTCGCACGCCAAAACCGAAATGGACGTGGTAAAAGAACTGGCCTCGGATGACAAAGCCTACCGTTCGCTCACCCGAACCTGGTTTAAAAATTCGCCTTTGTTAGAAATTATCCAGCAAGGCCAAAAACTTGGATTCAAATTGATCATCACCACCGATCACGGAACGATTAACGTGAAAAATCCATCCAAAGTAATTGGCGATAAAAACACCAGTTTGAACTTGCGGTACAAAACAGGCCGAAGTTTATCCTATGAAGACAAAGATGTTTTTGCCGTAAAAGATCCCAAAAAAATTGGATTGCCCAGCATCAGTATGAGTAGTTCATTTATTTTTGCCAAAAATGATTTGTTCTTGGCGTATGTAAACAATTACAATCATTACGTGAGTTATTACCGAAACACCTACCAACACGGTGGGATTTCACTCGAAGAAGTGATTGTGCCCTTTTTAGTTTTTAACCCCAAATAATATTGTTTAATTCGCATGAAGCTTACTTATTCGCTTGAAGATATCCAAACTATTGCGCACCAGCTATTAGCCCAAAATCCACATAAAGTAATTCTATTGGTGGGCGAAATGGGCGCCGGAAAAACAACCCTAATCAAAGCCTTGGTTGCTGCATTGGGTGTTCAAAATGCAACCAGCAGTCCAACCTTTTCCTTGGTAAACGAATACCATACTGAAATGAATGGTCCGGTCTACCACTTTGATGTATACCGCATCAAAGACGAAACCGAAGCCTATGATTTTGGCATGGACGAATACTTGTACTCTGGAAATTGGTGTTTTGTAGAATGGCCAGAAAAAATCCCAACATTAATTCCTCAGGCACACAGTACCATTAAAATAAAAGTAATATCCCCTACTTCACGTGAATTGATCCTGTATTAATCTGATAATAAATCGATTGGTTAACACTTTTTTTTCTAATTTAGGCACTTAATTTTCAGCTGTAAACCATGTCGTTAACTCCTTTTACCAAAGACCAATTGATTCCACAGGAAGAAAAATTGGAAATTGCACGTCAAAAAAGTGCCCTTTTTATTGGCATACCAAAGGAAACCAGTTACCAAGAACGCCGCATTTGCCTCACGCCCGATGCCGTAAATGCCCTAACGGCTCAGGGACACCGCGTATTGCTCGAAGCGGGTGCCGGACTCAGTGCCAGTTATACCGATGCCGAATACAGCGAAGCCGGTGCCGAAATTACAGCCGATCCCAAAAAAATATTCACCTGCCCTCTCCTCCTCAAAGTAGAACCACTTACCGCCCAAGAAATAGAAGAAGTAAATCCGCAGACCATTGTGATCTCGGCCTTGCAAATCAAAACACGCAGTAAAGACTACTTTGAA
>JAGNTC010000121.1 GCA_017987725.1 Flavobacterium sp. | reverse complement strand
CACTAATTTAAGAACTATATCCTATGTCAGCAGAAGCTCTAGATCACGCACACGATCACGCACACGATCATGATCATGAACACCACCATAAAGATACATTTGTAACAAAGTACATTTTCTCCATTGACCACAAAATGATTGCTAAACAGTATTTAATTACTGGTATCATCATGGGTGTAATTGGTGTAGCTATTTCACTTTTATTTAGATTGCAATTGGCGTGGCCAGAGGAGTCTTTTCAGGTCTTTAAAATATTTTTAGGTGAAAGTTATGCGCCTAACGGTGTTTTAACTAATGATAGATATCTAGCTTTAGTGACTATACATGGTACTATCATGGTGTTTTTTGTGCTAACCGCTGCCTTGAGTGGGACGTTTAGTAACCTCTTAATCCCTCTTCAAATTGGTGCACGAGATATGGCATCGGGACTTTTAAACATGATTTCGTATTGGTTGTTTTTCCTTTCAAGTGTCATCATGGTTGTTTCTTTATTTGTTGAGTCAGGGCCAGCTTCTGCAGGATGGACGGTTTACCCCCCTTTGAGCGCCTTGCCTCAAGCCATTAGTGGATCGGGAGCCGGAATGACTTTGTGGTTGGTATCCATGGCCATTTTTATTGCAGCCTCTTTATTGGGATCCTTAAATTATATTGTAACGGTAATCAACTTAAGAACCAAAGGAATGTCAATGACGAGACTTCCATTAACCATTTGGGCATTTTTTGTAACAGCTATTATCGGAGTAATATCCTTTCCTGTTTTATTGTCAGCAGCCTTGTTATTGATAATGGACAGAAGTTTTGGCACCTCATTCTTCTTGTCAGACATTTATATTGCTGGAGAAGTTTTGCATTACCAAGGAGGTTCCCCCGTTTTGTTTGAACATTTGTTTTGGTTTTTAGGACACCCTGAGGTATACATTATCTTGTTGCCAGCATTAGGGATCACCTCTGAGGTAATTGCTACTCACTCACGTAAACCAATTTTTGGCTACCGTGCTATGATTATGTCCATATTAGCCATTGCCTTTTTATCTACCATAGTGTGGGGTCACCACATGTTTATTTCTGGCATGAATCCATTTTTGGGATCTGTATTTACCTTTACAACTTTGTTGATCGCAATCCCGTCTGCAGTGAAGGCATTTAACTACATCACCACTCTTTGGAAAGGGAATTTGCAACTCAACCCAGCCATGTTGTTTTCAATTGGCTTGGTGTCTACCTTTATTACAGGAGGTCTTACGGGTATTATATTAGGGGACAGTACACTTGACATCAACGTACACGATACATATTTTGTAGTAGCGCATTTCCACCTTGTAATGGGAATCTCAGCACTTTATGGAATGTTTGCTGGAATTTACCATTGGTTTCCAAAAATGTTTGGTAGAATGTTGAACAAAAATATGGGTTATGTGCATTTCTGGGTAACTGCAGTTTGTGCCTATGGCGTATTTTTCCCTATGCATTTTATCGGATTAGCCGGTTTACCAAGACGTTACTACACCAATACCAACTTCCCTCTTTTTGATGATTTACAAAACGTAAACGTACTTATCACAACATTTGCTTTAATTGGAGGAGCCTTTCAATTGGTTTTCTTGTACAACTTTTTCAGTAGTATTTTCTACGGAGAGAAGACAGTTCAAAATCCATGGAAGTCGAATACATTAGAATGGACCGCACCTATAGAACACATGCACGGAAACTGGCCAGGAGAAATTCCTCACGTACACCGTTGGCCTTATGACTACAGCAAGCCAGGTCATGATGATGATTTTGTTCCTCAGAATGTTCCGATGAAACCCGGTGAAGAAGAATTACACCATTAATATAAACAAAGCCTTTCCTCAACCGAAAGGCTTTTTTATTTCAACACGACATTTCCCTATATTTGTTTCATGAACGAGCATTTAAACCCTACCAATTCCAATTTCAATCCCGAAGAATTAGATCTTGAGAAAAAATTACGCCCATTGGCCTTTGATGATTTTTCCGGACAGGAGCAAATATTAGACAACCTCAAAGTGTTTGTGGCGGCAGCCAATCAACGAAACGAAGCGCTAGATCACACCTTGTTTCATGGGCCTCCGGGCTTAGGTAAAACAACTTTGGCCAATATTCTTGCCAATGAATTGGGTGTGGGAATTAAAATTACTTCTGGACCAGTGCTCGATAAACCAGGAGATTTGGCGGGTTTACTCACCAACTTAGACGATCGTGATGTGTTGTTTATTGATGAAATACACCGCTTGAGTCCCATAGTCGAAGAGTATTTGTATTCGGCAATGGAAGATTTTAAAATCGACATCATGATCGAATCGGGACCCAATGCGCGTACCGTTCAAATCAATTTAAATCCATTTACTTTAGTTGGGGCTACCACTCGTTCAGGTTTGCTCACAGCACCGATGCGTGCTCGTTTTGGCATCCAAAGCCGCTTGCAATATTACAACACCGAGTTGCTTACTACCATTGTGCAGCGCAGTTCATCCATATTGAAAATGCCCATATCCATGGAGGCTGCCATTGAAATTGCTGGACGAAGCCGAGGTACGCCGCGTATCGCCAACGCCTTGTTGCGCAGGGTACGTGATTTTGCTCAAATAAAAGGCAACGGCACCATTGATATTCAAATTGCCAAGTACGCTTTAGAAGCACTACATGTTGATTTGCATGGTCTTGACGAAATGGATAATAAAATTTTGCTCACCATTATCGATAAGTTCAAAGGTGGTCCTGTAGGCTTATCGACATTGGCTACCGCCGTTTCAGAAAGCAGCGAAACCATCGAAGAAGTCTATGAACCCTTTTTAATTCAAGAAGGTTTCATCATGCGCACGCCACGTGGCCGTGAAGTTACCGAGAAAGCGTATCGCCATTTGGGCATTAGCCGACCAGCCGTTCAAGGGGGATTGTTTTAGGGCATTTCCTCGTTTTGCCAAACGAGGCCGGGCTTTTCGCACTCGCTTTTTTGTTACACAAAAAGAGCTCAAACAATAGCTTCAATCCCTAATGCAAATGATCAACAATAAAACGATCTATACGAATCAAATCAAATCCGAAGCCAAGCGCCTCGGTTTTTTATCGTGTGGAATTTCAAAATCGGGTTTTTTAGAACAAGAAGCGCCCCGCTTGGAACGTTGGCTCAATCAAAATTACCAGGGCGAGATGGCCTACATGGCCAATCATTTTGACAAGCGCTTAAATCCTAATTTGTTGGTCGACGGAGCCAAAAGCGTCATTTCATTACTGCTCAATTATTATCCAGAAACAAACCAAGTTGAGGATTCCTATACCATTTCAAAATATGCCTACGGGCAAGATTACCACACGGTCATCAAATCCAAATTAACGGAGTTGTTGCAGTTTATTCAAACCGAAATCGGGGAAGTAAACGGCCGAGCTTTTGTCGATTCGGCGCCAGTTTTAGATAAGGCCTGGGCGGCCAAAAGCGGCTTAGGTTGGATTGGCAAAAATAGCAACCTCATTACCCAACAAGTAGGCTCTTTTTATTTTATAGCCGAGTTGATTGTCGATTTAGAATTAGAGTATGACGCGCCTACTACCGATCATTGTGGTAGTTGTACCGCATGTCTTGACGCTTGTCCCACGCAAGCCATCGTGGCGCCCTATGTAGTAGACGGCAGCAAATGCATCTCTTACTTTACCATAGAACTCAAAAACGAAATTTCTGCCGACATGAAAGGCCAATGGAACGATTGGATTTTTGGCTGCGATGTGTGCCAAGACGTTTGTCCCTGGAATCGATTTTCCAAGCCACATGCCGAGCCGGCGTTTCAACCCAATGCCGATTTACTCCAGCTCACAAAAAAAGATTGGGAAGAAATTACCCATGAAACCTTTGGCGTATTAGCCAAAAATTCCCCGCTCAAACGCAGCAAGTGGGAGGGCATAAAACGAAACATTGATTTCTTGAAATAACTTTTTTGGCCAAATTCTAGTTCGAAAGAAGGCCTGATTATTCCCAAAAGAAACGACTAAAAAGTTTCCATTTTTCATTGATACTGCTACCTTTGCGAGTCGGAATAAATCCAAGATGACCATGAGTACAAGTAAACGAAGAGAAGCACTTTTATACCACGCCAAACCCACTCCGGGTAAAATTCAAGTGGTTCCTACTAAAAAATATGCCACCCAACGCGATTTATCATTAGCCTATTCTCCGGGAGTTGCCGAACCATGTTTGGAGATTGCCAAAGACGTCAACAATGTATACAAGTATACGGCTAAAGGCAATTTGGTTGCTGTAATTACAAACGGAACAGCGGTATTGGGACTTGGTGATATTGGTCCAGAGGCGTCAAAACCAGTCATGGAAGGGAAAGCCTTGTTGTTTAAAATTTTTGCTGATATTGATGTGTTTGACATCGAAATTGATACCAAAGACATCGACGCGTTTATCGAAACGGTTAAAAATATTGCTCCCACTTTTGGTGGCATCAACTTAGAGGACATTAAAGCACCAGAATCTTTTGAAATCGAAAGGCGTTTGGTCGCCGAGCTCAATATTCCGGTGATGCACGATGACCAGCACGGCACAGCCATCATTTCATCGGCGGCCTTGTTAAACGCCTTAGAATTAGCCGAAAAAAATATTGAAGAAGTAAAAATTGTGGTTTCAGGCGCGGGCTCTGCGGCCTTGGCCTGTGCCAATTTGTATGTGTTATTGGGCGTAAAGCCGGCACACATTATCATGTTTGACAAAGACGGTTTGTTGTCCAACGACCGAACTGATTTATCCGATTTGCAACGCCGTTATTCAAAAGACAGCAAGGGATTAACCTTGGGTGATGCCTTGAAAGGCGCCGATGTATTTTTGGGTTTATCGGCTGGAAATATTTTATCGCCCGAGATGTTGTTGGGTATGGCCAAAGATCCGATTGTATTTGCCATGGCCAATCCCGTTCCAGAAATTGATTACGATTTGGCAATTGCTACCCGCAAAGACATCATCATGGCTACGGGTCGTTCGGACCATCCCAATCAAGTAAACAATGTATTGGGTTTTCCATACATCTTTAGAGGGGCGCTTGATGTGCGTGCCACCAAAATAAATGAAGCCATGAAAATGGCCGCCGTAAAAGCCTTGGCTGCCTTAGCCAAAGAATCGGTGCCTGAGCAAGTAAATATTGCCTATGGCGAAACCAAATTGGTTTTTGGTCGCGATTACATTATACCCAAGCCTTTTGACCCTCGATTAATTACAATGGTGGCACCTGCCGTGGCGCGTGCAGCTATGGATTCAGGGGTGGCAACCAATCCAATTTACGATTGGAACAAGTATGAAGAAGAGTTACTAGAGCGATTGGGCTCAGATAATAAAATGGTGCGCTTGCTTACCAATCGGGCCAAAACCGATCCCAAACGTGTGGTGTTTGCCGAAGCCGATCAACTTGCGGTGCTCAAGGCCGCTCAAATAGTATACGAGGAAGGCATTGGCCATCCAATTTTGTTGGGCAACCGCGAACACATCTTAGAATTAAAAGAAGAACTTGGTTTTGATGCCGATGTGCCCATTTATGATCCCAAAACCAAGGATGAAGATGCTCGTCGTTTGCATTATGCCGACATCTTTTGGAAGTCAAGACGCCGGCGAGGAATCTCTTTATTGGACGCGCAAAAGTGGATGCGAGAGCGCAATTACTTTGCGGCCATGATGGTCAATGAAGGCGAGGCCGACGCCCTTGTCACCGGTTATTCGCGCAGTTATCCGCTTGTTGTGAAACCCATGATGCAACTCATAGGCAAGGCGCCGGGAATTTCATTGATTGCCACCACAAACATGATGATGACCAATCGTGGGCCGATGTTTTTATCGGACACCGCCATCAACCCTAATCCTTCGGCCGATGATTTGGCAAAGATTGCGTTGATGACCGCCAAAACGGTGCGCATGTTTGGCATGGAACCCGTTATTGCGATGGTTTCTTTTTCAAATTTTGGATCATCAGCCGACAACAGTGCTTCAAAAGTGAGAGAAGCAGTAGCCTATTTGCATCAGGAACATCCAGAATTGATTGTCGATGGTGAAATACAAGCAGATTTTGCTTTAAATCCAGACATGCTGAAGGAAAAATTTCCGTTTTCAAAACTAGCTGACCACAAAGTAAACACCTTGGTTTTTCCTAATTTGGAATCGGCAAACATCACCTATAAGTTGTTAAAAGAACTCTATAAAGTAGATTCAATTGGTCCAATTATGTTGGGCATGGCCAAGCCGGTACATATTTTTCAGTTGGGAGCAAGTGTCGAAGAGATGGTCAACATGGCGGCAGTTGCGGTGGTTGACGCGCAAGAAAAGGCCAAACGCCAACGCGAATTACACGCATTAATCTAGTCGGTAAACAACCACCCTGTAGCCGATTCTTTTTTTGCTATATTTGGTTCGATTTCATAAAAACATGATTGCACACATTCAAGGTAAATTAGTAGAGAAAACCCCCACAGACGTTGTCATTGATTGCGGCGGTGTTGG
>JAGNTC010000120.1 GCA_017987725.1 Flavobacterium sp. | reverse complement strand
TTGGCCAAGGCATATTGGTTTTCAATACTGGCCAACTGCTGGCTCATTCCACCGTCGTCTACTCGACCAAGCACTTGTCCTTTGCTTACCTGTTGTCCTGCTTTGACATTCAGGGTCACCAAGGTTCCTGGAATTTCGGGTTGGATCAATACATTTTCTTTGGTGTCGATGTTTCCCTGCACTTCTAGGTAGTGCGAAAACACAGTGTCTTTCACCGGTTGAACAGCAACTAGCGCTTCTTCTTTTATGGTGTCTAATGCTTTTAAGGCTTCTTCGAGCTGAGCAATTTGAGCTTGCAATTCACTTTTTTTAGCCGAGATTTGGGCTATATTTTTAGAAGCAAGAATGGATTCGATCGTTTTATCATCGGTTTTTCCACACGAAAATAAAAGCAAAGCAAGGGTACTGATAAGGATAGTTTTTTTCATCGGTTGTGATCGTATAAGTAGATTCTATTAATTGTTTAATACAGCGGCCAAGGCTGCTTTTTTGTTGATTATGTTTACCATAGACTGCAGGTAATTTTGTTGCGCAGTATACAATTGACGTTGTGCTTCATTGAATTCAAAACTAGAGGAGAGGCCCTCGCCAAATTTGATTTCTTGTTTTTTCTCGATGCGCTCGGCAAGCAACAAATTGTTCTTGGCCGTGGTGTATTCTTCTACACTAAATTCGTATTCGCTTTTGGCTTTCTCAAATTGCAGTTGTAATTTTTGAGTAGTTTCTTTGAGTTGCGTATTGGCTTTGTCTACAGCAATTCGGGCTTGTTGCGTGCGCGCAGTGCGCATGAGGGAGCTAAAAATAGGTACTTGTAAACTCATCCCTAAATTAGAATAGTTCATCCAACGTTGGTTTTGTGTAAAAAAGGCAAATTGGTTGTTAAAGGCATTGTACCCAAAATTTACACTGGCATACAAGGAAGGCAAGGCTTTCGATTTTTCGAGTTTAAGCTCCAATTGCCTTTGTTCGGTGAAGTTTTTGGCAATTTGGTAATTGGTGTTGTTGTCCATCTTAAACTCATTTTGTGCAAAGGCCAAATCCAAGTTGGCTACACTCAACTGATCCAGTTTATCGGTAAGGGTTAAGTTGTCGGTGAGTTCCATGCCCAAAGTGATTTTCAACATTTTTCGGGCAATCTCTAGGAGACGTTCTGTATAGGCCAAACTGCTGTTTACGGTAGACAATGTAATTTGCAACTGCTCTACATTTTCCTCTTCGATTAGGCCATTTTTAAAAATTTCATTGGTTTCAAACAAGGTTTTTTCTAAAGTGGCTTTGTTTTTTTTCAAAATCAGTAAGCCTTCTTCGGCCAAGAGCACGTTGCCGTAGGTGTTGATTACCATTTCACGTACCGAAACCGCTGTATTTTTCTTTGCGTTTTCGTAATACTTCAAATAGGTTTTTGATGCTTGCAAAGCCACCAAGTAGGATCCATCAAATATGATTTGGCTCCAACTGGTTCGGGCGTTCATGTTGTGTTTGGTTCCAAAAGCAATTTCAGCGAATTGTCCGGGTTGTCCCCCAAAAAACTCAGCAGGAATAAGGGATTTTTGCAACTCAAAGTTATTTTGGTAATCCAAACCGGCGCCAATTTGAGGCAACCCCATGGCCGTAGTTTCCCATTTTTTCTTTCTAGCCATAGCAATGTCACGGTCGGCGTTGATTGCGCTATAGTTGTTGGTAAGTGCATGGCTTATGGCTTGCTCGAGATTAAAGGAATAGGTTTTTGGGGATTCCTGTGCCTGTAGCGAAATGGCCATACATGCTAAGACAAAAAATAGGATTTTTTTCATTGTATAGGTATTAATTGTTGAGGTTGTTCAGGTGTTTTTCTAGCTCCACTAGGCCTTTTGGTGTGGCAAGTGCACGGGTGTGGTATTCGAGTGCTTTGGCTTCAAGGGCTTTGGCTTCTTTTTCTAGGAGCGTTGTTTCATTAATCGAGAATATCAAGGTATAATAGAACCGGACGGCTGCCTCAATGTCTATATCCGATCGGTAAAGGCCTTCGTGCATGCCTTTTTCTATGTTTTTTTTGAACAAGATGTTGCATTCATTTAGCTGAACGGCCATCATGCGGTGGTATATGTCGGGGTATTGTTTTTTGAGTTGATAGGCGGGCGAATGATCCACCGATTGAAAAAATTCTTTGAAACTTTTTCGCATTTCAAAATTCTCGGCAATGGCATTGTGATTTTGAGCCACAATGGTATTCATCATCTGTTGGATATTGTGTTGTACTGCTGAAGTTCCTGCTTCAACCAATACTTCTTTGTTTTGAAAATACTTGTAAATGGTTTTTTTTGACATGCACAATTCCGCCGCAATGTCATCCATGGTTACACTCTTGAATCCCAATTTCAAGAACATTTCAGTGGCGGTTTTGATGATTTTATCTTCCATGCAGTTGTTAAGCTGTAGCCGATTAGTCCAGCTCCATTTTAATGGCGGTGCAAAACTACGCAGGAAACTTAAAAAACAAAATAAGTTTCCAAAGTTTTTCAATAATTTAACAATCCCTTTTTTTCGATTATGAGAATCCCACTCGAATGCCTTAAATTAGCCAAAAATTTTACCCATGCATTCTATTGCTCAATACCAAGAATTTATTGCTCAGTATGTACAGGCTCAGTCTATGGCCAAAGAGCCAGCCAACTTGTACGAGCCGGTTTCTTATATTATGGGATTGGGCGGTAAACGCTTGCGTCCGGTATTAACATTATTAGCAACAGAACTGTTTGAGGCCAAGTACCAAGAAGCCTTGCCAGCTGCTTTGGCTGTCGAGGTTTTTCATAATTTTTCCTTGGTACACGACGACATCATGGACGATGCACCCTTGCGTAGAGGTCACGAAACCGTGCACGAAAAATGGGATATCAATACGGGGATTTTATCGGGAGATGCCATGCTCATTATGGCCTACCGCTATTTTGAATCCTACCCGTCCGAAGTGTTTTATCAGTTGGTGCGTTTGTTTAGCCAAACCGCGCTCGAGGTATGCGAAGGCCAACAATGGGATGTCGATTTTGAGCAACGGGACAATGTGACCTTGCCCGAGTACCTGAAAATGATTGAATACAAAACCGCTGTTTTGGTCGCTGCGGCCTTAAAAATGGGTGCCATCATTGCCAAAACTTCCGAGGAAAACGCACAACTTCTCTATGATTTTGGACTCAATTTAGGCTTGGCCTTTCAGTTACAAGACGATTACTTAGATGCCTTTGGTGATCCGGCTACCTTTGGAAAACAAGTGGGCGGCGACATCATCGAAAACAAAAAAACCTATTTGTACCTCAAAGCCATCGAATTTGCCGCTCCAGCTGATAAAACGCAATTGATCCAATTGTTTTCTATTCAACCCTCGGATAATACCCACAAGATTGAAACGGTAAAGCAATTGTTTGATCGAACGGGAGCGAGCAAAGCCACGCAAGATGCCATCGAAATATATACCCAAAAAGCCTTAGAATTGATTGAGAAATTGCCGGTTAACCAAGCCAAGAAAGAGTTGCTCATTGGTTTTGCACAACATTTAATGCGCCGTACGGTATAAAGTAAACCCCAACTTCATGTCTTTTCAATACCCCATCTCGTCGGCACAATTACTGGATCAAGCCGAGTCCGAGCAATTGTATCACAATTTAATCGTGCAACTTAACAAGGATTTTACCTTGGCCAACGAGCCCGTTGATTTTGAATTAGACATTGCGCCGCAGCAACTCAAAGCACAGCTGCACGACAAAATTTACCGCCTCATTCAATACAAGTTTGCCGAATATTTGAATTTATTGTACATCGTGGATGTGCCCGAGGAGCAAATCAAACAATTGGACGGTACAGATTTGGTGGTGTTGGCCGAGGAAGTTTCTTTTATTTTACTCAAACGCGAATGGCAGAAAGTGTGGTATCGCGCCAAATATTCGGGTTAATTGGATTGCTTAAAGTAGCGCTAGATTGGTCATGTATTTCTTGAGCAATTACCTATTCTGATTGTGTTTCTTCAACCACAAATTTTACATACTCCAAAGGCGTTAATCCCGTTATCTCCTTGAAGGCCACAAAAAAACTGGTCTTGGATGTAAACCCAGCTTTTACCCAAATTCCCTCCATAGAATGAGACTGTAACATGCCGTTTTGCAGTTCTTTTTTGGCCAACTCTACCCTGAGTTCTTTTTTTAGAGTAGCCAATTTGGTTTTCAAAATTGCGCTAAAACAATAATTCACTTCCTCCTTAGTGAGTGCCAAGGCATCGCAAATGTTCTCGATCCCAAAGTTTGGATTCATTAAATTGGCCTCTTTTTTAATGAATTCGAGCATTGAATCTGCTTTTTTTACTAATTCATCGTGGTTTTCGTCCCGGTCAACCTCTGCTTTTTTGCTGATTGGCTTATTCTTTTTTACATCATATAAAATCTCAGGAAAAATAAGCATCAGTATGGGTAAACTGCACATCAAAACATAAACAAGATAGCTAAACGGCGAGCCGTTGATCTCCTCTCGATTTTTAATAAAACGCAGAAAAAAATTGGCTGTCAACAAACTATAGAGGAATGCAATGAGTAAAAAAATGAAATTAATAACAACCAGCCATTTTAGATAGGATTCACTCGTTTTGAAAGAAAAGGGTGTTTTTTTAAGTTTTAGTTTACTAAAGATTAGATAGACTGCAAACACGGTGTACGTTAACAGGAATAGAGGCCTGAGTAGAATATTCCAATAACTGGGGTAAAGCCAACTGAAATTTATCCTCGTAATCATGTTGTTGGCATCATAAACAAGCAATTGGGCCAATTTTAGTTTTTGGTCAAAAGGGGTAAAATAATAAGGAAAGATGGAGATCAGTACAACCAAAAACGGAATGTAATGCAAGCTATCGATGGGACGATATATTATTTTTCCAGCAAGTGTATTTCGAGTATAGAAGTATAAAAAAGGCCCAATCAAAAAACCCAACGGCAAACTATGCCCCGAGAAGATGGCAATCCAAAAAACATTGGGTTCTATGACGGTAAAATGGTGCAGTATGGCAATAATGCACATGCATATTAAGCTGCCACAGATGTACAATGAATTTTTGTTTTTGGAAAAATTATTGTAAATCAATAGCAAGCAAAGTATGGTCACACAAATCGATACAGCTAACACCATGCTTTTAAAATAAGGGATGTAAATCTAATTATTTTATTTAGATTCTAAAGTATTGACTTCAAATTATCCGTTGAATAGCACTTTTCATTTTATTTTTCTGAAAAATCAAGTCGTTTCCACTTTAAATCGCACAAAATCAATGATTTATTGTTCTTTTTTGTGTATTGAAGTGATTACAACGCCTGTGCGCTTATCCGTTAAAGTAGTTCAAAAAACCATTTTCCGAACTAAAAACCACTCATTTTTTTGCCGCAAGTGATGGCTTACGGGTATTTTTGCCCTTTAATTTTTGAGTGTTTCAATATATTTTAGCTTGTCGCTTTCACACAACCATTTACTTGTATTTGTATAGTCTATAATGCTTTTTTACAAGATTTTGAAAGTATTTTGGGGATAGACTCGGTTGTGTGAATGGCAAGCATTTTTTTTAGAAGCCAATATAAAAGATTGACTTCATGAATAAGAAACACAACACCCATAGTAATCGTTTTCCCAAAAAATACAGTTTCCCCAAACAAACAAAAACCAATTTGCGCAACCACTGAAATACATTAAATTCACATGTTCAAAATACTGTATTTTATAGCAGGCTTGCTATTCTTTTTTTGGTGTATCGGTTTTTTGATTTGCAACGAAAGTGTTCAAATTCACATTTTGCTTGTTGGCGGTATTTTTTCTTTCATGCTGCAACAATACCTAGACAGGAATTCACCCAAAAAATAGGGTCTTTTGTTTTTAAGATGCCACGTAGTTTTAGTTAAAAATACAAGCGTACAAACGGCATATACGGATCGGCATATATCCGGTCTTTTTCGTCAAAAAGAACATTGTACCGCAAGCCAATCGTGAGGTTCTCCGATCGAAAACCAATTCCCAAAAACAACGCCGTATTCCAAAAATCATCTTTGAGTTGAATGGTATTGCTTGTGATTTGTTGTTGCACGTGCATTTGTTCTAACTCGGCTGAAAGCTGAATGTTTTCTAATGGATTCACCAATCCAATAAGGCTTCCTCCAAGAATTTTACTGCTAAACGATTCGGCAATATTATTTTTTGATTTCACAAAACTTCCCATCAGGCCCACACCTGTCGAAAAATAATCATTCAACGGATAAATGGCGCTGGGTGCTACCAAAACATTGCTGTAATCTCTTGAAATACCCAATCCAAAACCGCCACCGTATTGTACGTCGCCCCAAAAACCAGAACGGCCTCCTTGGGCAGAAACTGAAGTTGAAAAAAGTAGGCCAATCACAATCAAAGCCATGGTGCTACCAATTGAGCAAATTGTTGTTTTCATGCTAAAAAAATCAAGGATTTAGGCGATAAAAGTACACAAAAAATTAGCGCAGGTATTTTCAATTATTGTAC
>JAGNTC010000119.1 GCA_017987725.1 Flavobacterium sp. | reverse complement strand
TACACCTCTTCCCATTCTACAAAATCTTCGGCTTTGATGTGTGATTTAAATTCGTCTATGGAGATAAAATAATAATCGGTTCCGTTTATTTCATGTCCTCTTGGTTCTCGCGTAGCCGCCGAAACAGAGAAAGCCAAGTTCAATTCAGGCTGTGCCAACAAATGCCGTACTATTGTGGTTTTTCCGGATCCCGATGGCGCCGAGAATACGAGTAATTTTCCTTTTTTCATTTCTTTCTGGTAGCTAATTACTAATTACTCATCACAAATTACTTACAAAACATTCAGTACTTGTTCTTTAATCTTCTCCAATTCATCCTTCATTTGCACCACCAATTTTTGCATGGTCGCGTGATTGGCTTTGGAGCCCATGGTATTGATTTCTCGGCCCATTTCTTGGGTAATAAAACCCAATTTTCGGCCATTGGCTTCGGCCCCCTGCAGGGTTTCGATAAAATAATCTAGGTGGTTGGTGAGGCGCACTTTTTCTTCGGTGATGTCCAATTTTTCGAGGTAATAAATCAATTCTTGCTCAAACCGATTTTCATCCACTTGTACCTGCAACTCTGCGATAGCCGATTGCAAGCGGTCTTTGATGGCTTGTACACGCTCAGGATCTAAGGCCAACGCTTCTTGCATATAGCGTCGGATGTTGCCGATGCGCAAGGTAAATTCTTTCTCGAGTGAGGCGCCTTCATCTACCCGAAATTGGGCGATGTTTGCCAAAGCTTCTTGGATCACTTTTTGAATTTCGAGCCAATCGTTTTCGTCAATTTCTTCGCGTTCGGTTTTGAGTGCATCGGGCATGCGCACGGCCATTTTCATCAATTCAGTTTCATCAGCCTGTGGCAAAACGGCTTTCATTTGCTGCATATAAGCTTGCACAATGGGCACATTGATTTTGGTGGAGGTTTGCTCGCCAGTCAATTCTATGTACACTGCCAAATCAATTTTGCCGCGTTCTAATCTCGCCGCTACCTCATTGCGTAGACCCAATTCCATTTCTCGGTATACCGAGGGAATGCGCACATTGAGATCGAGTCCTTTGCTGTTTAAGGATTTTACTTCGACTGTAATTTTTTTAGCAG
Organism: Flavobacterium sp.; assembly: GCA_017987725.1. Lineage (GTDB taxonomy): Bacteria > Bacteroidota > Bacteroidia > Flavobacteriales > Flavobacteriaceae > Flavobacterium. The sequence goes on along the minus strand of JAGNTC010000119.1, from coordinate 5,541 downwards.
CTAATTGAAGGCTGGCTTTGCCAAAGCCCGTCATGGATTGTATCATATAATGGGTAAAAAGTGTTCAAATATAGGAAAAATAGGGATGGCGTTAGGGCTTTGCTTTTGTGTCTTTTACTATCGTTACCAAGTATACTCCCGTAAAAATCAGCACCGCTGCAATCCCTTTTACAGCTGAAATTTCATCTTTTCCTAATCCAATGGCAAAGACAGAAGCAAATAGCGGTTGTAAATAGATAAATACCGCTACGGTGGTGGGCTTGAGCTCCCGCATGGAAATTAAATTAAGCAAGTAGGTTAAAAAAGTAGAAAACACCACAATAAACCCAATTTTGTAGTAGATGCCAAGCGGAATAAACGGCCAAGCAATAGACTGAAATTCAGCCCATCCAAACGGAAATACCATCAACAAGCCAAAGGTGTAAATCCACTTTACAAAAGTAAAGGCGTTGTATTTGTTCATTAGTTTTTTTACAATTATCAGGTAAAATCCATAGGAAACCGCATTTATAAATACCAGTAAATTTCCCAAAGATGCCTTTGGCGCATTGTGCATTGATTTGCCGTACAATATGAGCACAGCTGTACCAATTAATCCCAAAATCAATCCGATTGTTTTTTTGGACGACAAACGTTCACGAAGCAAAATGGCAGATAACACCAACACAATCATGGGCGTGGTACACATCAGAACCGCTCCCATAATAGGCGAAGTGTAACTTAATCCTTTGAAAAAAGTGAGCATGTTGAGGGCAACACCAAAAAAAGCAGCGGCGGCAATGCGAGGAAAATCTTTGGGTTCAATTTTCTCTTTTGGACCAAGAAAAGAAATGGCCCAAAACAAAACAGCTGAGCCAGCCACGCGAAGCAAAATAAACCCAAAGGGAAGCACAAATTCGGGCATCACATCTTTGGCGACAGTAAACGTAACGCCATAAATTATGGACACCAAGGTGGCTGCAATATAAGCGTAATTGCGTTTAATCATGTGAAAGGGCAGCGATGGCTTGGGCTACTAGCTCGGGTTTGTTCCCGATGTAAATTTGATTTTGAACCACAAAAACAGGCCGTGCTAAAAAGGTGTAGTGTTCCAACAAATAGTGCTTGTAATCCTGCTCCGAAAGGGTTTTGTTTTTTAAATCGTAGGCTTTGTATAGCTGTGCTTTTCGGCTAAACAAACCCTCGTAACTGCACGCTAAGGCTTGTAATTCCTGCAGTTGATCTTCGGTAATGGGGTGTTGTTTGATGTCGTGATAATGCAATTTGGCTTTGGGCGAAATGGATTTGACAATCTTTCGGCAGGTGTCACAAGAGGGCAAAAAGAAAACGGTGTCTTTCATGGTGTTAGCGCAATAAAAATAAATCGCCCAGTTCGGCATAGGTAATCGAAATGTCGATAGGTCCTTGGGCGTAACTTGCTACTTCATAGGTGTTGTAATGAAATTGAATCCCCTGTTCGGTTAGTATAAAATTCTTAGGCAGTATAAACCGATCATCTGCAAAAAAATAACCGGCATCCGTCAATGAGGTGTTAGCCGCGATTTTTAGTTGTGATCGAAATTTGGCTTCAACCAATTCGGTGAGTTGTGCCGTGTTTGAAAACAGTTCGGTGAGCTTGTAGGTTGCCCCATTTTCTGGATTAAACAACAACGATTCGGTTGCGCCATAGCCGTGTGCGCCGCCCGTAAACACATAATATTCTACTGTAACATTGAGTGCTTTTTTGGATTGAAAATTAATTTTAGCAGTAGCTTGGGCTTCCCACGAAGGCAAACTGTCTTGTTTGAGCTCGTTTTTTATTTGCGTATAATTAGTCACAAAGGATTGGACCAAGGCGTCGTAATTTTTTGCCTCAAGGCTGTTTTCGCCGGTATAAACACTGTTGCAAACGCTGGTAAAAATGCGTTTGTTTAACGCTTTAACCGCTGGATCATTGCCTTCAAATTGGGTGATTTCTAATTTAATTTTAGCTTCATTATAGATTGCCGAAGTATCTGCCGAAGTGGCTTTGTAATAGGTTTGCTGCGTGGTTTTCCATTCTTTGGCGCAACTGGTCAACAGTAAGGAAGCGCATACAAAAAGCAATCGGAAGGCTAAGGTATTTTTCATTTGGGTGATGGATTAATAAAGATCATTTACTCGCTTAAAATTAATGGTAAAGGTAGTTTTTCAGTATACAATTAAACAATAACTTTGGCAAAAAATACGGCACATGAAATTTAACACCAAAACCATCCACGGCGGCCAACACCACGATCCTTCAACCGGAGCCGTTATGCCTCCCGTGTACCAAACCTCTACCTATGTACAAACCAGTCCCGGAAAACCGGTAAGCGATTACGAATACAGCCGGGCTTCAAATCCCACGCGAACAGCCTTGGAAAACGCCTTGGCCAGTTTAGAAAACGGCGCACGCGGCTTGGCCTTTTCATCGGGCTTGGCAGCCACTGATTGTGTATTGCGCTCGTTCAAAGCCGGCGATGAAATCATTGCCATGGACGATTTATATGGCGGGACCTATCGATTATTTACCAGAATCTATAAAAACTCAGGACTAGTATTTCATTTTGTTGACATGAACGATTTGGATGCTTTCCAAGCCTTGATCAACGAAAACACCAAAATGGTTTGGGTAGAAACCCCTACAAATCCTTTGATGAAGTTGGCCGATATTGCGGCGATTGCTCAAATTACTAAAAAACACAACTTGCTTTTTGCGGTAGACAACACCTTTGCTACTCCATATTTACAACGGCCTTTAGACCTAGGCGCCGACTTGGTAATGCATTCGGCGACCAAATATTTGGGCGGACATTCTGATGTGATTGCTGGGGCGCTCATTACCAAAACCGCCGAATTGGGTGAACAATTGCATTTTCAGCAGTTTGCCACTGGGGCCACCTTAGGACCCATGGACAGTTTTTTGGTCTTGCGTGGCATCAAAACCTTGCATTTGCGCGTAGAGCGTCATTGTGAAAACGGCGAAAAAGTGGCTCACTATTTGGCCAATCACCCCAAAATTAAGACGGTATATTTCCCAGGTTTGGCTAGTCATCCGCAACATGCTTTGGCTCAGAAACAAATGAGTGGTTTTGGCGGCATGGTATCTTTTACCTTTGCCACAGGCAGCAAAGCCGACGCCATTGCGTTCTTAGAAAAACTTGAGGTATTTACCCTCGCCGAATCCTTAGGTGGTGTAGAATCCTTGGCCAATCATCCGGCCTTAATGACCCATGCGTCGATTCCAGAAGACGTGCGTAAACAAGGCGGTATTTCAGATGATCTAGTCCGATTGAGTGTGGGTGTAGAAGACATCGATGACCTCTTAGCGGATTTGGCTCAGGCCTTAGCTTAAACATAAAAAAAGCCCGTTAAAAAACTTAACGGGCTTTTTTGTATCGTGAAAATTTCTATTCTATATAATATATGTAACCCACATTCAACCAAACCAACCAATCGTTGGATTTGTTTTCGGGATATAACGTTGGATTAGGACTCAAACCATCCACCCAATTAGAAAAATAATATTGCGCTCTAAGATCAATCATTAAATCGGACAAAGGAGCCAATTTGTAGCGAGTACCAATACTGCTAACTATAGACCAAACGGATCCACTTTCGTTTTGAGTGGCATTGAAATACTTGATGGGTGTTGTGGCCGGTGTATTCATTTCACCATCGCCAATGGTTGACCAAGCAGCTGGATCGTAAAAACTAAATTGACCACCCAAACTCACAAACGGAGCTAAACCACCAATGGTGTTAGTAAAATCACGGATACTGAATGGAAAATATTCCAATTGCATTCCCAAATTGGTCACTTGAGTGCTTCCGCGCATGGCACGCAATTGGTCATTAAACAAACTGGTTCGAGATGGATCTACCCACTCTCCGTAATGTTTTAGAGAAGTTTTGTTGAAAGACAGCTCACTGCGCAACTTGAAGTGATCATTAAAATAAGTCTCTGGTGTATAACAGTTACAATCTGCTTTGTATGAAAAATTAAGGTAATGCACAATCCCAATTCCGTATCCCGTGTTACCCATGTTGGTTGAAAAGTCGTTTCTCTGCCCATAATCCGATCTAAATGACACCGGACCAACTATGGCACCTACTTCATGTGAAAATCCAAATTGTGCCCAAGCAGCATTGGAAATTCCTATAAAAAGGAGACATAAGAGTAGGGTGTGTTTAATTGATTGCATAGCGGGTTTTTCAATTCCCGACAAATATATAAAAACATCATACACATCTAAAAAAAATTCTAAAAAAAGGGCTACTTAATTTTACCTCAATAATTTAGGGCATTTTCGATTGTTTTTTCAACAAAAATAATGGCGTTTTTTCTGCCTTATTTAACCCAAATTCAATAGAAAAATAATAAAAATAAACCCGCGTATTTTCATATTAATGTATATTTGTGGCCAATTAACGAAAACGTTTTCTTAACGTCTATAATTTTACATGTATGTCACAAAGTATTAATGCTTTTATTGAAGCAGTTGCCAAAAGAAATCCCAATGAGCCTGAGTTTATGCAGGCTGTTAAAGAAGTTGCTGAAACAGTAATTCCTTTTATTGAACAAAATAAAAAATACCAAAACAAAATGTTGTTGGAGCGCATGGTTGAGGCCGAGCGCGTCATCATGTTTCGCGTTACTTGGATCGATGACGCTGGAAATACACAAGTAAACCGCGGATACCGCATTCAGATGAACTCAGCGATTGGGCCTTACAAAGGAGGTCTTCGTTTTCACCCCTCAGTAAATTTGAGCATCTTGAAATTCTTAGCTTTCGAACAAACCTTTAAAAATAGCTTGACTACTTTGCCAATGGGCGGAGGAAAAGGAGGCGCTGATTTTGACCCAAAAGGAAAATCCGATATCGAAATCATGCGTTTTTGCCAAGCCTTCATGACTGAGTTGTCTAAACACATCGGCGCCGATACCGACGTGCCTGCGGGAGACATTGGTGTAGGTGGACGTGAAGTAGGCTATATGTTTGGCCAATACAAAAAACTGCGCAATGAATTTACCGGTGTGTTAACTGGGAAAGGAATTTCGTTTGGTGGGTCGTTAATTCGTCCCGAAGCAACCGGATACGGAAATGTATACTTTGCACAAAGTATGTTGGGCACCAAAGGAAATAGTTTTGCCGGAAAAACAGTAGTCGTTTCTGGTTCTGGAAACGTAGCGCAATATGCCGCTGAAAAAGCTACTCAATTGGGTGGAAAAGTAGTTACCCTTTCTGATTCTGCGGGCTACATTTATGATGCCGAGGGTATTGACGCCGAGAAATTGGCCTATGTAATGGAAATCAAAAACGTAAACTACGGCCGTATCAGCGATTATTTGACCAAATATCCGAATGCAAAATATGTGGCGGGCAAACGTCCTTGGGAAGTAAAATGCGACATTGCTTTGCCTTGTGCTACGCAAAACGAACTCAACGAAGAAGAAGCCAAAATGTTGGTAGCCAATGGCTGTATGTGTGTGTCTGAAGGAGCGAATATGCCTTCTACGCCAGAGGCAGTTGAGGTGTT
>JAGNTC010000118.1 GCA_017987725.1 Flavobacterium sp. | reverse complement strand
TGCACTTTTTGGTGCAAGACTACGCCGTCAAAATAACTGCAATTTGAACCGGTTCCTAAAATGGAAACAATGGCTTTTTCGTTTTTGGGTGTGGTGGCATATACGGCAGCATAGGTGTCTTCGTGCACAACAACAGCCGCATTTGGAAAATACTCCTCAAATACCTTGGTTAAAAAAAGTTTCATGCGGTCGGTACCACAACCCGCACCATAAAAAAATAAATTGGATACGTTGTTTTTGTTGTGTGAAATATCAAATTTATCTTCTAAACGAGCAATTATCTCTGCTTTGTCTAATACTTCGGGGTTTAATCCTAAAGATTGAGTGGTAAACAATACTTTTCCGTTGTCATCAATCGAAATCCAATCGGCTTTTGTGGAACCACTGTCAACTAATAATTTCATTTTGGTTAGGTTTGGTTGTGTAGAAAAATAAAATCCCGCTATATAACTGCTATATAACGGGATTTAGATATAGATTAAAGTTTGGCAATATGAGCGGCTAAATCAATCAGTTTGCTGGAATAACCGTACTCGTTATCATACCAAGAAATTATTTTGAAAAAAGTGGAGTTGAGTCCAATTCCAGCTTTGGCATCCACGATGGACGTTCGAGCATCAGAGACAAAATCTTGCGAAACCACATCGTCCTCTGTATAACCAAGTATGCCTTTCATGCTCGTTTCTGACGCGTGTTTTAATACAGCCATAATTTCGGCATAAGACGTTTCTTTGGCCAATTTCACTGTTAAATCTACCGCTGAAACATCAACTGTTGGCACGCGCATAGACATACCTGTTAATTTACCGTCTAATGAAGGAATTACTTTTCCTACAGCTTTGGCTGCGCCCGTACTTGACGGAATCATATTTACCAATGCCGAACGACCGCCACGGAAATCCTTACGAGAAGGTCCGTCGTTGGTCATTTGTGTAGAGGTGGTCGCGTGAACGGTAGTCATCAATCCTTCAAGGATCTCAAAATTATCGTGGATTACTTTGGCCAATGGTGCCAAACAATTGGTAGTACACGAAGCGTTAGACACCACTAAATCACTTGCTTTGGCTTCTGTATGGTTAACTCCCATCACAAACATAGGTGCGTCAGCTGAGGGTGCTGAAATGATAACTTTTTTGGCACCTCCTGTAATGTGTGCTTTAGCCGTTTCGATGGTTGTAAAGAAACCGGTACATTCGGCTACTACATCCACGTCTACTTCGTTCCATTTTAAATTGGCTGGATCACGCTCGGCGGTGATTCGAATGTGCTTATCGTTAACGAACAATTTGCCATCTTTCACTTCAACTTTACCGGCAAATCGGCCGTGTACAGAATCATATTTTAACAAATACGCCAAATGATCTACATCCAATAAATCGTTGATGGCTACAACTTCTACATTATCTCTGTTGATAGATTCTCTAAACACGATTCTACCAATTCTACCAAATCCGTTAATTCCTAATTTAATTTTTGACATGTTTCTTTTTGTTTGGCATACGCATCAACGTATGTCGATTATGGTTAATTTATTTGATTAAAGTTCGAATAATGGGCATTAGGTGGACATGATATCAGACACTCGAAGCAATTCGCGGTCAATTTCAGTATGTCCTTTGATGGCTTGCTCTAAAGGAGTTAAGGCTACTTTATCGTTGAGCAATCCCACCATATAATTGGTTTTTCCTTCTAATAAAGACTCGACCGCTTTCACGCCCAATCGGCTGGCTAACACCCGATCAAAACAAGAGGGAGCTCCGCCGCGTTGCATGTGACCCAATACAGAAACCCGTACATCGTACTCGGGTAAATTGGCTTCTACGTAATCTTTGAGTTCAAAGACATTCTTGCCAATTTTATCGCCTTCGGCAATCACTACTATACTCGATGATTTGCCTGAGGCTTTGCTTCGTTTTAAGGAGTCCAATAATCGTTCTAATCCAAGGTCTTCTTCGGGAATTAAAATTTCCTCGGCTCCAGCACCAATCCCAGCATTTAGGGCAATGTGTCCGGCATCTCGGCCCATTACTTCTACAAAAAACAAACGATTATGGGAGCTAGCTGTGTCACGAATTTTATCGATGACCTCTACCACCGTATTTAAGGCCGTATCGTAACCAAGGGTGTGTGAGGTTCCATAAATATCGTTGTCTATGGTTCCGGGAATACCCATAACAGGAAAACCAAATTCTTCGTTAAAAATTTCTGCACCGGTAAAACTTCCGTCTCCACCAATCACAACCAAGGCATCCACGCCAGCAGCAAGCAATTTTTCGTGAGCCTTTTTTCGGCCTTCAGGAGTTCTAAATTCATTTGATCGGGCCGATTTTAAAATGGTGCCTCCTTTGTTTACAATGTTGTTTACACTGCGCGGACCCATTTCTTTAAAGTCGCCTTCAATCATGCCTTGGTATCCTCTGTAAATCCCAATGCATTCAATGTGGTGAAATGCACAAGTACGCACTACTGCACGGATTGCGGCGTTCATTCCTGGGGAATCTCCTCCAGAAGTTAAGACACCTATTTTTTTTATGTTTTGTGGCATTTTTTAGATTTAAAATGTAAAATTAGCAAAGATTGTTATGTAAATAAACGGTATTATCAGTTTTACGGTTTGAGAAGTAAATTCAAACGTTTTCGTTGATAAGTTTTCGTTTGTGAGCCGAATTCTCTAGCACACAAGCCCTATTCTTCAGGTGGAAGTCCTTCTCGATTGGGTGTTTTGTTTTCCGGTTCTTTTTTCTCTTGGTTATTCAAATGAATGAAGTCGGGTAAAATATCGGAATCCTGCACTTCTTTTTGAGTGGACGAACTGCTGAGTTTCTCTACTTTTTGATTGACAAATATTTTTTGCAACAGTTGCTTGAATGTTTCAAAATCTACCTCGTAGGAAATTCCAATGCCTTGGGTATAACCCACGCCCTCTCCAACAAAATAGTTCACATTGTTTTCTTTGTTAAACACCTTTAAATTCAACGTACCGTCTTCGTTCACGCGGTATTGAATTTCTACGTCGCCCACAATGGTAGACTCATTAACCCCGCCAATGGGAACGCCTACTTTTCCATTAATCGAAATCCGTTCGTTGAGTTTGGTGGTAAAATTTACTCCCAATCGGCCATCGGTATTTGCTCCTGGATTGGTGTCTGCCGAAACAATGTCTACACCAACCACAAATTTTCCATCATTATCGTTGAACACGGAACCAAACAAATCACCCACTTTTTCGTATAAGTTATTTTTTATCGACGACTGGTTTAAACCATCCACACTTAAGAAACCTCCCGTTGACAGTAAAATCAATGCCTGTTTTTGACGAATGTCTTTGTCGTCTAATTTGGTTTGGATTTCTGATTGCAATACAGTGCTCACCGTTGGGAAATTAATTTCGAAATTGGGTTCTGGATTACTCAAATTTCCTTTGAGTCCAATGACAACATCGGTGGGAACTTTTTTATTAAAAGAAGCATTCTCGATTAATACACCCGGATTTGCTGTAGTGGAATACACGGCCTCTAGATTTAGATTGGCCCGCATCGGATCGCCCTCCCAACTGATGGAACCGCCTTTTTTAACTTTAAACTTTTTATTGATTAAACCGCCATACCTAAAATTGTAAACCCCTTCGTAGGCCTGGAAATCACCCCACATGTTGAACTTTCCTAGGGTGTTGATTTTTATAAGCAAAGAGCCAAATCCTTTGCCTTTCATGCCGTGTCCAGAATTGCGGTCTAATACGATCTCTACTTCGGCATCTGGAGTGATATCAAAATCAAATTCCAAGTCGATTCCGTTGTAATTTCGAACGGTTTGGGCTCCTTTGTTTATTTTATATTTTTCGTTCTTGGTGATAAAATGCAACGCATTGTTGGTATCGGTCGATTCGGCATCACTAATCGGTATTTTTACCTGCGTACCCTTCTCGGATTTGGCCACAACCTTAATTTTTAAGGCATCTAGCGGTCCTGTTATGGACGCAGAGCCATCCATGAATGCCGTGCCATAGTAGGCTGCATCTTCCGAATAATTGGTATCTAAGGCCAATAATCGTTTGGAGTTTATGGCTAAATCAAATTTCCAATCAGAGAAGTTTTTATGGGCAATGGTGCCGTTCAAAGTGCCCGAAGTGTTGTGCTTTTTATCAAACAATTGGGCATTACTTACATAGAAATTATTTTCGGTTACATCCACCACCACATCATCTGCTACGGTATAATCTACATTTAAATAAGGTATCCGAACCCCAGCCTTATTGACAAACAATCGGCCATTGATATCCAAATTAGTGAGTTCGCCCGAAAGATTAGATCGACCACTGGCTAATCCCCGGATATCGGTGAGTATGTCCCCGCCAAAAGAACTCAACACCCCTAAATTGAAATTATCAAAATTGAGATCCATGTTCAGATTCGTTTTTTCGGTGCTCACTTCTACCTCACCTTGCGCCGTAAAGGATTCTACTTCTTTGTTTTCAATATTGGCAAGCAAATTAAATTTACGGAGCGCCTCATCTCCTGTCAATTCTAGATTGAGTCGTCCAAGCATTACGTTGTTTATGGCCAATTCGTCAATTGCAATTTTGGAAACCGGTTGGTATACACCAGCTTGTTGTTTCAAGTTCACGCTACCATTTAAAAAACCTTTGGGCGAAAAATCATCGATACTGGGCAGTATTTTGTCTATCGGTACTGAATTGAAATTTAGAAACAAATCTTTATCGGTAGAGCCCGTTAAATTGCCGGTCAAAGACACATACTGGTCTTCGTGAGACAGAATAAGATTATCAAAAGTGAAATGATGCAGCGCTTGATCAAAAATAACTTTGTTGTCATCGCCGTCTTTTTCATTCAAATACCATAAAAAATCTTTGTATTTCAATTCCGACTTTTGGATTCCTACGATACTTTGTTTGAGCTTGTTTATGGTGTGGTATAGGTTTAAGGCATAGGAGTCCTCCCCTTTTTCACCTCCTTTAAATTCTGAACGCACAAACAAGGTGTCGTTGGTAGTGACATTAATCAAACTAAAATCCCGGATTTTATACAATTTGGTTTTGATGCTATCCAGTTCGATATAGGCGTTGTACAAAGGATTTTTATTGTCAATTTGTACATTTATTTTATTAAACACAGTCTCATAAGCCGCAATCTCAGGCGAGCTAAATTGAAACTTAAATTCATTTTTATCGGCGTTGATACTGCCTTTCAAATCGGTATTGGTTGCAATTGAAATTCCTGGATAAAACACGTCAATTACCTTGTTGTAAACCGTAAAATCAAACTTCATGAATTGTCCTGCCTTGACCTTGTTGGGTGAATAATTGGCATACAAACTACCCAATGCATTCTCCAAAATGGGCTGCAGTTGTTTAACCTGGAATTTACCTTGTATTTTTCCGTTGATGATGTCGGGAGAAGCAATGGCTATGGTACGCACACCAGCAGGATCAAAGGTGGAACTGATGTTGAAATCGTCGAAGTAATAGGTGTCTTTTTTGTTTTGATAGGAAGTTTCGGTAAGGTAAACCGAACCCTTTATGTTATCGGCTGTGGTCCCGGCCAATTGAATGTTTACGTCACCTTTAAAAACAGAAATGGAATCCTTGGTGTTGAAGTGCAAGGCATGCAAGTTGGCGTAATCGACTGCTGCATGAAAATCATAGGCAATCTCTTTTTTGGTCAAATTAACCGAACCCATAAAATCCAAAAACAAGTTGGGGTCGTTTACGATGAGTTTGCCATTGAATACTGGATTCTTAAATCGGCCATCGATTTGTATGTTGGAATAGTTGTATTTATTGTATTCCAGTTGAGCAATCGCACCCGTGAACGTGGTATTCAGTTGTTTGATTTCAAATCCCATTCCGTCTACATCCACGTTAAGGGATACCTTGCCTACATCGGTCCGTTGCAGTAATTCACCCATATTAAACTGCGTCAATTGTAGATTACCTTTGTAACTGGCCTGATCCAAATGGAGTAAATTATCCATGCTGAATTTGGCTTTGGCTAGGCCCAATTTAGATTGCACAGCACAATCAGCAAGAAGTGTATTGGCCGTTAATTCGGTGGTTCCTTTGAGCTGAAATGTGCCAAATCGCTGCATCACCACAGGCAAATTTTTACCCAAAACGTTGGGCAACAAAGCAGTGAGCGTTGAATAATTGCTGGTAAGGTTGCTGAAATCTCCCTTCATGTAAAAGGGCTCGTCTTCTCTTCCAAAGCTGTTGATGAATGTCATGTTACCCGCTACAACGGAACCATCTCCATCGGTGACCCGTAATTTCCGAAAAGTTAAGTGGTTGAGTGTGCCAGTAATATGGCCTTTGAGCGTAAAGTTTTTTCCTTTGGCCAATTCGTCATAAAAATACCGAATGTCGTCACTGGCCAAGGAGGCTTGATCGATGGTAAAGAAAAAGCGTACCCGGTTGTTGAAATCAGAGAAATCGTCTAGTGTATATTTAAGGGTAACATCTCCTTTGTATAGCGAATGCGGTGTTATCAGATCTATATTTTGCATTCGGATTTGCTCTTTGGTGTAGCTAAATTGCGTGGAAGCATTTTTCACATACAACCCACGGTAATCCAAAAAAGAAAGCCGATCAATGGAAGTCGTTACGTTGGAACCCAAAATTTGAAATTGACTC
>JAGNTC010000117.1 GCA_017987725.1 Flavobacterium sp. | reverse complement strand
CGTTGGTATCCCGGTTTAATCATTTCTAAAAACCAAGAACAAAAATCATCCCAAACCAATTTATAGATGGCCATCAAGGCATCGGATATGCGGTATTTTTCAAAATGATCTTCGATTTCTACTAATGTTTGTTGCAATTTGGCTTCATACCAAGCAATCGCTACAGCCGATGATTCCGGTTGTGCAATGGACTCACTCACCTCCCAGCCTTTGATTAACTTGAACGCATTCCATATTTTGTTGGTAAACGCTTTCCCTTGGTTACACAACTCTTCGTCAAACATGATGTCGTTTCCGGCTGAAGCGCTCAACAACAAGCCTACACGCACGCCATCCGCACCAAATTGATCAATCAAGTCCAGAGGATCGGGTGAATTACCCAATGATTTGGACATTTTACGACGGAACTTATCGCGCACCAAGCCCGTTAGATACACATTGGTAAACGGTTTTTTGTCGGTGTATTCATATCCAGCAATGATCATTCGCGCCACCCAGAAAAATAAAATATCTGGACCGGTCACCAAATCATTGGTGGGGTAATAATACTGGAATTCAGGATTTTTAGGATCCATAATTCCGCCAAATACGGACATCGGCCACAACCACGAAGAGAACCAGGTATCCAAAGCATCGGCATCTTGACGCAAATCGGCGCTCGTCAGTTGTGGATTATTTGTTTTGACTTGTGCCAATTGCAAAGCTGCTTCGGCGGTTTCGGCCACCACAAAATCTTCTTTTTCTTCGCCGTAGTAATACGCCGGGATTTGTTGTCCCCACCACAGTTGGCGAGAAATATTCCAATCGCGTACATTTTCTAACCAATGGCGGTAGGTGTTTTCGAATTTTTTGGGGTATAACTTTATTTCGTTTGATTCTAATACAGCAGTCATGGCTGGCTTAACCAAATCTTCCATTTTTAAAAACCACTGATCAGACAAACGCGGTTCGATAACGGCCTTGGTACGCTCTGATGTTCCTACTTTATTGAGGTGGATTTCGGTTTTGGCTAAAGCGCCAATAGAATCTAGCTCTACGGCAATTTCATCGCGCACTACAAAACGATCTTTCCCGGCAAAATGCATGCCGTGTGCCGATAAAGTGGCGTCGTCGTTAAACACATCGATGATCTCAAGTTGGTGTTTGTCACCCAGCATTTTGTCGTTCACGTCGTGAGCCGGTGTCACTTTTAAGCAACCAGTTCCAAATTCCATGTCAACATACTCATCGGTAATAATGGGAATCAAGCGATTGCAAATGGGCACACGCACCTGCTTGCCGTGTAAAGATATAAAACGCTCGTCTTTGGGATTGATACAAATGGCCGTGTCACTAAAAATGGTTTCGGGACGCGTGGTGGCAACCGTTAAAAATTCAGAAGATCCTTCTATTTTATACTTGATGTAATATAATTTTCCTTGTTGTTCTTCGTAAATAACTTCTTCGTCAGACAAAGTGGTTTTGGCTTGCGGATCCCAATTGACCATACGGTAACCGCGGTAAATTAGGCCTTTGTTATACAAATCAACAAAGGAGCGAATAACCGAGGCAGACATGTCGGGGTCCATGGTAAACTTGGTGCGGTCCCAATCACAAGAGGCTCCTAGCTTTTTTAATTGCTCTAAGATTACGCCGCCATATTTGTGGGTCCATTCCCACGCATGGGCCAAAAATTCTTCGCGCGTCAAGTCGTTTTTATCGATGCCTTCTTCTTTTAATTTGGCAACTACTTTGGCTTCGGTGGCAATGGAAGCGTGATCGGTTCCGGGCACCCAACAGGCATTGAATCCTTTGAGACGGGCACGGCGTATCAATACGTCTTGTATGGTATTGTTGAGCATGTGGCCCATATGCAAAACCCCAGTCACATTGGGCGGAGGAATTACAATGGTATAAGGCGTACGCTGATCGGGTGTGGAATGAAAATAGTTGTTTTTCATCCAGTAATCGTACCATTTTTTCTCGATGGTTTTGGCGTCAAATTGATTGGGTAAGCTCATAGCGAATGTATCTCTGTGTATAATTGTTTATTTACTAGCCCCGATTGTAGCGGCATCCTTTTTTGAAGCATGAAAAAAAGATACAGCGAAAAGCGGGAGAAGTGTGCTTCAAGGCAAGAGTGTACTGCTACAAATTGCTTGAAACAGCTGCAAAAGTAAAGAAATAGGGCCGTATAAAAAATTGTGACTGATATATTTGCGATTTGGGTAAAAGAAAGTATTTTTACCTCAATAGGATTTCTAAATTACCAACCCCATGAAAAAATATTATTACCTACTTGCCTTGCTGATTGGCTGTACCGCTTTTGCTCAAAAAGGCCCTAAAATTGTATTTTCTGCAGCCGAGAACACCATTGATTACGGAAAAGTGTACAAAGATACCGACTCGGGTGTGCGCGTTTTTGAATTTAAAAATACAGGCGATGCACCTTTAATCATCGCCGATGTGCAATCCACTTGTGGTTGTACCATCCCAACCAAACCCACCGAACCGATTATGCCTGGAAAAATGGGAAAAATAGAAGTGAAATACAACATGAGCCCAGGACCTATTCGCAAAACCATTACCGTTGAGTCCAATGCGGTAAACGTGGAAAACGGAAAAGTGGCCATCAAGATCAAAGGCGAAGTGATGGTGAGAGAAACGGTCAATGTACTGGAAAAGAAAAAGGGTGTACCCACCAGCGAATTTTAATACAAAGTCTTTCGAAAGAAAGCTTTTTTTTTGCTTTTGATGTTGCAAATAATTGTGAACCATACGCATTGGGGTGCAACTAATTTTTTGCAAATTTGCAGCTCAATAAAAATCGTATGCCAAAAATATCTCACAAAGGCAATGCCATGCCTGAATCGCCCATTCGCAAATTGGTTCCTTATGCCGAAATTGCAAAAAAGAAAGGACATAAAGTATATCACCTAAACATAGGCCAGCCCGATATCGAGACGCCAGAAGTGGCCTTGAATGCGGTGCGCAATTTTGACTTTAAAATATTAGAATACAGCCATTCGGCAGGATTTGAAAGCTACCGAACTAAATTGGCGGCCTTTTACCAAAAAAGTGGATTGCCCGTTGATGTGGCCGATATCATCATCACCACTGGCGGATCGGAAGCGTTGCTTTTTGCCATGGGAACTACCATGGACCACGGTGACGAAATCATTATTCCGGAGCCTTTTTATGCCAACTACAATGGATTTTCAGTAGCCTCGGGTGTAACGGTAGTGCCGGTGATTTCCACGATAGAATCTGGATTTGCTCTGCCTCCTATTGCCGATTTTGAAAAATTAATTACTCCCAAAACCAAAGCCATTTTAATTTGTAATCCGGGAAATCCAACTGGGTATTTGTACTCGCAAGACGAGTTGATGCAATTGGCTCAATTGGTTAAAAAACACGATTTGTTTCTTATTGCCGACGAGGTGTACCGCGAGTTTACCTATGACGGGGGCGTGCACTATTCGGTGATGAATTTACCTGGATTGGAAGAACACGCGATCATGATTGATTCGGTTTCGAAACGATACAGCATGTGTGGCGCGCGTATTGGTTGTTTGGTTTCCAAAAACAAAGCGGTAATGGCTACCGCTATGAAATTTGCCCAAGCGCGTTTGAGTCCGCCAACTTTTGCACAGATTGCGAGTGAGGCTGCGATTGATACTCCTGCCAGTTACTTTGAAGCAGTGATTGCCGAATACAAAGAGCGACGTGATGTATTGATTGCCGGTTTACAACAAATTCCTGGTGTAACGGTTGCCACACCCAAAGGAGCCTTTTATTGTATTGCCTCCCTGCCGGTAGACAATGCCGACAACTTTGCGCAATGGCTTTTAGATACCTATGACTTGAACGGGGAAACCGTAATGGTTGCTCCTGCTGCTGGGTTTTATTCTACCCCAGGTGTGGGATTACAGGAAGTGCGTATTGCGTATGTGTTGAAAAAAAATGATTTAATTCGTGCAGTCGAAATTCTAAAAGAAGCGATTGCCGTATACAATGCCAAATAAGTAAGTATACCATTTATAAAAAAAGGCTTCCAAATTGGAAGCCTTTTTTATGCGAATTATCGTTTTAACGAAAAGTGCGATTTGAATGTTCTTGGTTCACCTTTTTGATTCAAGTAATCTAATGAAAACCAGTAATCTGAAGAAGGTAAAGGTTGCCCATTGAAGGTGCCATCCCAACCTATTCCACTCGGCTGAATTTGCTTAACTAATTTGCCAAATCGATCGTAAATAAAGATTTGTGCATCTGGTTGGTCGGCCAAATCAGAAATATTCCAATAGTCATTATAGGTATCGTTATTGGGTGTGAAAAATACAGGGTAATCAATAATACGAACTTCAATTGGAGCTAACTCACCGCACGCATTTCGCACCACAATTTGATGGAAACCAGAAGTCAAGTTGGTGAAGTAATTTTGGGTTTGAAATGGCCCTCCGTCTAATTGATATTCGTAAAAACCTTGAGGCTCAACAAAAACTTGTACCAATTGTTGATCGGTAAACTCCTCAGAAATTGTAGCCACAGCAGACAAAGGTGGTAAAGCAGGTGAAACTACCGCTGATACTATTGCAGAACATCCCGTGGCAATACTGGTTGCTTTTACACTATAGGTGCTTGGAATTGTAGCAATATAACTGCTGCTGTTTTGACTCAAAATTACTCCATTTAAATCACTCCATTCAAAGGTGTATTGCAACGGATCCAATTGTGTATCCAAGGTATAGGTTGCACCAGGGTTTGGCACACCAAATTCATCCACACAAATGGTTCCTTCTTGAGGCAATACAAATTCAGGTAACGAACGAATATATAAGGTAGCAGTCAATGAAGCAGTTGAACAGCCTCCAATAGTAGTGGTCGTAAAATGGAACGTACTGTATTCAGTTGGGGTACCTGAAATGGTTAATACGCCCGCGTTAAACTGAGCAACAATTCCGTAAGGAACCGACCCAGATAAAATGGCCGCGCCTGTTGCACCATTCCCTACTGTATATTGAATTGGAATGATTGGATCATTTACACACAAGGTTTGAATGGCTGTGCTTGGCGCTGAAGTTAAGGCAATGGTTACATTAGGCTTAATTTCTAATGTACCCGTTAAGGTTGCTGATGAACAACCTCCAAAGGTCGTTACCGAATAATTATAGGTACCAACAACCAAAGAGGAACCCGAAATGGTTAATACACCAGCTGCAAATGATGAAGTTATACCGGCTGGCATCCCGCTCAATGTGGCCCCTACTGCACCGTTACCAACTGTGTAAAATATTGGCGTGATTGAAGCTCCGTTACAAATGGATTGATTGGCAGTTGCTGCGGCTGATGTTAATGTTATTGTTGCATCTGGATTTACTTTAATACGACCTTGTACCGGAACCGATGGACATCCACCACTCGTATTCACTTGGAATGGGAAAATACCCGATACAGTTGGTGTTCCGCTTATGGTGTAAATTCCAGTTGCTGGATCGTAAATTCCTGTAACTCCTGCTGGTAAATTTCCAAATGAAGTAACCAGAGCGGCATTTGTTGCCCCATTTCCAACCAAATACGTAATCGGTACAATTGGTGTATTGATACATAATTCTTGACTAGCTGTTGGAAGTGCGGATGTAATGACAATGGTTGCCGGTGGATTAACGGTTATGGTTCCGCTCAACGAAGCAGTAGTACACGCATTTCCAGTAGTTAGTATTGTATAAATAATTGGCGATGCAGTAGTACTGGTTGGTGTTCCCGCAATAGTCAAATTGGCACCTACCAATGTTGCATTTACTCCTGTTGGTAAACCAGTTACGCTTACGCTTGTAGCTCCACCGCCAATGGTATAAGTAATGGGCGCAATGGCATTGGTTAAACAAATCGTTTGCGCAGTAGTGCCTGCCGCTGAACTCAAGGTCAAGGTGTGGATCGGTTCAACTGTGATGGTTCCCGAATCAGTGGCTACTAAACAGGTGTTTCCTGTTGTGGTTATGCTAAAGGTAAATGGAGAAGCCGTGGTGGTACTTGGAGATCCTGAAATCGTCAAGGTCGTTCCAGCGACTGCTGCGGTAACACCTGCAGGAAGTCCCGTCACATTCGCTCCGGTTGCCCCGCCACCTAGGGTATAGGTAATCGGCGTGATAGCTGTATTGATACAAAGCGTTTGGGTCTCGGTTGAAGAAGCAGACGTTAAAGCAATCGTGTGCACTGGATTAACCGTAAAGCTTCCCGTTCCTGTTGCTACTGTACATGTATTTCCAGTGGTACTAATGTTATAGGTAAATGGAGAACCTGTAAGTGTCGATGGAGAACCAGAAATAGTCAAAGTTGATCCAACTACTGCTGCTGTGATTCCCGTTGGTAAACCAGTTACCGTTGCGCCTGTTGCACCTCCACCCAAGGTATAGGTAATTGGTGTGATGGCCGTGTTGATACAAAGTATTTGATTCTCGTTTGCCGCTGAACTCAAGGTCAAGGTGTGGATCGGTTCAACTGTGATGGTTCCCGAATCAGTGGCTACTAAACAGGTATTTCCTGTAGTGGTTATGCTAAAGGTAAATGGAGAAGCCGTGGTGGTACTTGGAGATCCTGAAATCGTCAAGGTCGTTCCAGCGACTGCTGCGGTAACACCTGCAGGAAGTCCCGTCACATTCGCTCCGGTTGCCC
>JAGNTC010000116.1 GCA_017987725.1 Flavobacterium sp. | reverse complement strand
ACGTCGCTTTCTGCATCTCTTCTTTGCTGCTTTTTTCTTTTTCAGGGTTTTTAGGTAAATCGACCGGTGCTTTTAATTCGCTGTTTTCTTGTTGGAGCTCGTTCATTTCTTTCTGAAATTGATCAAACTCCTGCTGGATTTGGTTTTGTTTTTCGGCCTGATTCTCTTTGTCATTATCCGCCAATTGCTCTTGTTTTTGCGCTAATTTTTCCAACTGATCAACGAGTTGTTCGGCCTTTTTCTCTACATAATATTTTTTGGTCAACTCAACCAATTGTTCTAAATTCTTGGTTTGGTTTTTGCTTTTTTGTTTAAACTGATCTAGTTTCTCAAGCAATTCTTCGCTCTTGATTTTATCGTTTAATGCTTTGAGTTCATCTAATAATTTTTGGTTTTTCTCCAAGTCTTTTTGAGCGGTTTCCAGTCTTTTTTCTAAGGCTTCTTTATCCGGATCTTTTTGCTCACTTTTAAACAGGTCCAAATTCTTCTTCATTTTTTCAGCAAAAGCTTTCATCATGTCGTCCTGCTGTTTTTGACGCTCAATAAAATCATTAATTTTTTGTTGGTCTTTGAATTCCAACTTGTCTTTTTCCTTGCCTGCTTTTTGGATTTTATCGATAGCCTGTATTTGTTTGTCTTGGTTTTTTAAAGACTTTTCCAAACTACTGATCGCGCTGTTTTGCTGTTGCAACAATTGATTTTCCCGTTCGGCTTGCGTACTCAAACGAGAACTAAACACCGTTGATTTGCTGCTTTTAAAACCGTGTGGCGCGTCGTTGTCAAACACTTCAAAATAATACTCATAGGTATTGCCCTCCACGACTGGTAGATTGCCCGGAAAAGCATACACAAAGCGATCAACTGTGGTTTTTTGAACAGGCAAGGCTACTGATTTAATTTGCTGCGGACTGTCTTTGGGATAATACACCAACTGCAGCTTAGAAAGACCGTAATCGTCGCCTACTTGCCCAATTAAATAGGGTTTATCGGTTTGTACACTGTCTGGTGTTTTGGTTACAGAGATACTCGGAAACTGGTCTTTAATAACTTCCAATTGATAATGAACCGTCTCGTACTGTTGAATCTGTTTATTGGATGTGCTGATGCTGTACTTGGTGCGCTGATCAAGTGTTTTCGTAAAGAAAAACTGACTGCCTTGTGCGGCAAATTGTGTTTTTTGGGTGTCGCTAATCCAATCCACTCGTGTGGTAGACTGTGTTTGCATTACCCAAGTGACCTGAGTGCCTTCTGGAAAAAGTCCGTTTCCTGTTCCAGCAATACGCTCGGGAGATTTTCCTAAATAGGCCGGATAGCGCAGCTGCATTTCCAAGGTAGTGATGGCAGGAACCTCGATGATTTTAAGTTCATATTCTGGGGAATACACTGCATTGGCTTGAATGTAAAAAGGAGTGTTTTGGGAGGGTTTTAAAAAGGTATAACGGTAGATTCCTGGCGCTTCCTCTTCCATAAAATAGGTTTCATCGCCTAATACTACAGATGCATTTTCCGGAATTACTTTACCTACTGCACGCACGCGCAACGTAAAATCTTGGTGTTGTTCGGTTTGTAGGCTAGCATTCAATACTTCAAATCGGAAGGGAGCAGGCGGTATAAATTGCTCGCGGTAATTCACCACCCGATGCAAACCCTCGGCAAGCAGATTATCTTGGCCAGACACATAAAAATACAGACAAAACAAAAGCGGCACCAAAGCCAGCGGCAGGTATTTTTTATTGGCCGAAAAACGGATGGCGTTTGAAAACGGAACGGGCTGCAAACTTTGGGCTTTTTGATCAATCGATGCCAACAAAAGCTCTGAGTTTTCTTGGGTTGAAGTGGTTTCGACCAATTGTAAAAAGTTTAACAACTTATCGTCAATTTCTGAAAAATGCTGGCCAATAATTTGAGAAGCTTGCTTGTGGTCGATGCCTTTTTGGAGTTTAATCAGTTTAAACACAGGAAACAAAATAAAGCGAACAAACAAGCCGGTTTCAACCAAAATAAAAGCCCAAAACAAAGTAGTTCGACCTTGCACTTTGAGCCATAAAAAATACTCCAAACTCACTGTAGCAATAAAATAAAGCAGTCCAATACCCATAAACAGGATTCCCCCACGAAGCAATTCGTTGGTGTAGTACTTTCTGGTGAAAGCTTCGAGTTTTTGAAAAATGAGTTGGGACGAATGCAATTGTACCTTGTTTTACGACCGCTAAAAGTACGATTTATCCCAATACTACTCAAGCTTAATTTAAGCACCGCTAAAGCGCCAAAACGAATTACAACTTGGCTTTCGCCAACTGAACTGAAAACGTATCTTTGCCAAAATTTTGAATTCATGGCCAAACCCGTTCGTGTGCGATTTGCACCCAGTCCTACCGGTCCGCTTCACATAGGTGGCGTGCGTACCGCATTGTTTAATTACTTGTTTGCCAAAAAACACGGCGGAGTATTTTACTTGCGGATCGAAGACACTGATCAAAATCGCTTTGTACCAGGTGCAGAAGCCTATATTTTTGAGGCGCTGGAATGGCTGGGGATATCTCCTTCTGAAACGGTAGGTAAAAACGAAAAATTTGGCCCTTACAGACAAAGCGAACGTAAAGCCTTGTATGGTGAATATGCCCAGCAACTCATCGCTTCTGGTCATGCTTATTACGCATTTGACAGCAACGAAGCGCTTGATCAACTTAGAAAGGAAGAGGAATCGATTGGGCAAACTTTTATTTACAATTGGCACAACCGCCAAAAATTAGACAATTCCTTGGTCATTAGCCCCGAAGAAACTGCCCAAAGACTCAGCGCAGGAGAAGCCTATGTGGTGCGATTTAAAACACCCGAAAACGAAATTTTGGCCTTGCATGACCTCATTCGTGGGGACATTTCGTTTGACACTAAAGTGTTGGACGACAAAGTGTTGTTTAAAAGTGATGGCATGCCTACCTATCATTTGGCCAACATTGTAGATGATCACCTCATGGAAACGTCGCATGTGATTCGCGGGGAAGAATGGTTGCCTTCGATGCCCTTGCACGTGCTATTGTACCGTGCTTTTGGTTGGGAAGCGCCTCAATTTGCACACCTGCCGCTTTTGTTAAAACCCATTGGAAATGGTAAATTATCCAAACGCGATGGTGATAAAATGGGATTCCCGGTTTTTCCGTTAGAATGGAAATCAGCCGAAGGCATCTCATCAGGCTACCGCGAACAAGGGTATTTTCCAGAAGCAGTGGTCAATTTCTTGGCCTTGTTGGGCTGGAATGACGGCACCGAAAAAGAACTATTTAGCTTAAACGAATTGGTTGCCGCTTTTGATTTGAATCGCATTCACAAAGCAGGCGCCAAATTTGATCCCGAAAAAAACAAGTGGTTCAATCACCAGTATTTGCAACTGCAAGACAACCGTGTCTTGGCGGATTCCTTTTTGAAAGAATTGAGTGCCAAAGGCATTGCGTGTACAACTGAAAAAGCCGAGAAAATTGTAGGCTTAATCAAAGAACGTGCGCATTTTGTAGCCGAGTTTTGGAGCTTGAGTGATTACTTTTTTGAAGCCCCAATCGCCTACGACGAAAAAGCAGCTAAAAATTGGAAAGAAGACACGGCCGATTTGTTGCAACAACTCATCCCGGTCTTAAATGGAATAACGGATTTCAGCTCCCTTCACATAGAAAACACCGTCAAAGAATGGATGACCACACACGAAATTGGGATGGGTAGAATCATGCAGCCATTTCGTTTGAGTTTGGTGGGCGCCTTAAAAGGACCTCATTTGTTTGATATTGCCGAATTGATTGGTAAAACCGAAACCATCGCCCGATTGCAAAAGGCCATTCAAACGCTATAAATTAACCAACAATTGGGCGCTCAGTAAACCCAAATGTCCGTCAAATTTTTTACCTCCATTTTTGGCGAGTAAAGTTTCGTTTTGATTCAGGTGATTCAAGAAGTTGTTTACTCCG
Source organism: Flavobacterium sp. (assembly GCA_017987725.1). Lineage (GTDB taxonomy): Bacteria > Bacteroidota > Bacteroidia > Flavobacteriales > Flavobacteriaceae > Flavobacterium. The sequence goes on along the minus strand of JAGNTC010000116.1, from coordinate 2,699 downwards.
TATTGGTAAAAAGCAACGGCGCGTACCCGTTTATTTCCAGCCGATATTCCCAAATACAGGTTTCCGTTTACCTTGGTTACATCCAAAATATCTTTAGCAAGTAAAGGTGTTCCGTTGAGGCTATTGTTCTCGTCGGTGGCTTTTATTTTGAGTTTATCGTTCACTTGAAGCACGGGGCCAAAATCAAGGGAAACGTGGTCTTTGACCAAATTGTAACTCAACAACAAGCGGATTTGCGCGCCCATTACTTTATATTGAGTTTGGGTGTTTTGAAGTGTAGTTGCTGTTTTTGAAGCAATGGTAAAATGACTTTCGGTGAATTGCATGCCAAAAATCATACTAAAATTATTGTAGTAATTACCCCGTACAGACAAACCGCCCATCCAACCCGAACTGGGTTTAGCCGTAAAATTATTGGTCGATAAACTCAACTGGGTAATACCGGCACTAAGACCAATTCGATTCCCATCGCGGTAGCCGTATTGGGCATTGGCAGTAAAAATCATTCCCAGTAAAACTAGGCTACATGCTAGAAAATATTTCATATTAATTAAAAGAATCGATAAATTGTTGAACCGCTTGGTCTTTTTCATTGCTGCGCAGGGCTTGTATTTGCGGTAAAAACACATCCCATAACGGGCCGTTATTTTTCAAGTTGTGCAACACCGCTAAACGCACGTGAGCCGATTCGCTGGCAAAAGACAAGCTCACTAATTTTTGAACGGTTTCTTGCTCTAAATCAGCAAAGCGAATTGCTGGACAATGTGTTAGGATGAAATTGACCAACAACAACGAAGCTTTGGTGTTATTGAGGTTCTTTTTGATCGTGTTTTGCAACAAACTAAAATTGTGAATCCCTTCTAAATTAGCCGCCACTTGTGTACTAATTTCATGGCGTTCCTCTTGTGTAGTTGCTTTAAAAAATCGGTTGATTTCTTTGAGTGAATTGGTAATGGCATTTTCTTCTTTTTTGCCTTTTTCTTCCCAAGCATCTTTGAGTCCAACGGTTTTATTGAAAACTAAATTGGATGGTGTACTGTCTTTATCGAGGGTAAAATAACCCAAACGTTGAAACTGAAATTTATCTTCAACAGCGGCCTCTTGCAAGCTAGGCTCTACAAAACCAGTCACGATTTGCAATGAATTGGGGTTTACAAATTCTAAGAAATCTTTCTCTTTGTGTGAATCAGGGGCTTCGTCTACAAACAAACGATCGTACAAACGCACTTCGGCTGGAATAGCCTGGGCTACCGAAACCCAATGCAAAGTACCTGAAACCTTGCGCTGACTGGCTTCGGTTCCGCTTCCGCTTAAACTTTCGGGATCATAGGTAGCGTGAATTTCGGTGATAGTTCCTTGGGCGTCTTTTACAACGCTTTCCCCTTTGATGATGTAGGCGTTTTTTAAGCGCACTTCTTTTCCGATACTCAACCTAAAAAATTTGGCCGGTGCTTCTTCTAAAAAGTCTTCGCGTTCGATGTATATTTCTCTTGAAAAGGGAATTTTTCTAGATCCTGCTGCCTCATCTTCCGGATTATTTTCAGCCTCCAACCAAACCACTTGATCTGCAGGATAATTGGTGATAATCAACTTTACCGGATCTAAAACCGCCATAACTCTAGGGGCAATTTTATTTAGATCTTCTCGGATGCAAAACTCCAAAACCGATACATCAATCAAGTTGTCGCGCTTAGCGATTCCGATGGTTTTGGTGAAATTTCGAAGCGAAGTGGGAGTATAGCCTCTGCGGCGCAAGCCTGAAATAGTAGACATTCTAGGATCATCCCAACCCTTCACGTGATTTTCTTTCACCAATTGCAACAGTTTGCGTTTGCTGACAACGGTATGACTCAAATTTCTACGGGCAAATTCGCGTTGTTTAGGTCGTACTTTGGTATCGTCATAAATCTGATCCAAAAACCAATCGTACAATTCGCGGTGCGGCAAGAATTCGAGCGTACAAAACGAATGGGAAATTTGTTCTAAATAATCGCTTTCGCCGTGTGCCCAATCGTACATGGGGTAGATGCACCAAGCATCTCCGGTGCGGTGATGGTGTTTGTGTAGAATGCGGTAAATAATAGGATCTCGCATCAACATATTGGTGGATTTCATGTCTATTTTGGCGCGCAAAATATGGGTTCCTTCAGGGAATTCCCCATTTTTCATGCGGGCAAATAAATCTAAATTTTCTTCTACCGAACGGTTTCTATACGGACTATCTACACCTGGCGTAGAAGGGGTGCCTTTTTGGATCGCCATTTCTTCAGAAGTTTGGCTATCTACATAGGCTTTGCCGTTTTTGATAAATTGGACAGCCCAATCGTATAGTTGTTGGAAATAATCCGAAGCATAACGCTCTTCGGCCCATTGGTAACCCAACCATTGTACATCGCGTTTGATGGCATCTACATATTCTTGCTCTTCTTTGGCCGGATTGGTGTCGTCAAAACGCAAATTTACCGGCGCATTGTAATCGATGCCTAACCCAAAATTTAATCCTATCGAACTGGCGTGACCAATGTGCAAATAACCATTGGGCTCAGGCGGAAAACGAAAGCGCAACTTGGCTGGCGACAAGCCGTTTTTAAGATCTTCTTCGATAATTTGCTCAATAAAGTTGAGGGATTTTTCTTCGGTTGACATACTTTTGATTAATTTTAGCAAAGGTAAAAAAATAGCCGAGAGTTGGCTTACCT
>JAGNTC010000115.1 GCA_017987725.1 Flavobacterium sp. | reverse complement strand
CCTTAGCCGTAAGTGGATTAGGGAAACATACCAGTCAAGGAAGTAGCTTTTTGATCATGATGATCATGGGTGGTGGAATCGTGAGTTGGCTTCAAGGTTATTTGGCCGATCAAACATCCATCCAAACCAGTTATATTGTAGGGGTATTTTGTTTTGCTTACTTGGCTTTCTATGCCTGGAAAGTAAGCGGAATCCTTAAAAGTCAAGGCATTGATTTTGATAAAAAAATAAGTGGCGGTCATTAGACTATAACCACCATACATATTTATAAACTCCGAACGATTTTCTTTCGGAGTTTTTTTTTGCAAGAATGACTTCGAATCGAGCAGGAAACTACAATTTCATTTACTTTTGAATGCTATTCCATTTTTTATGAAGAAAATTACTTTTTTGCTGCTTTTGCAGGTTTCGATTTTATCTGCGCAATCCACAGACGAACTTGTTTTAAAACAAATCTATACGCTGGCCTTAACCGAGTCTAATGGATACAGCTGGCTTGATGATTTATCCAATAAAATTGGTCACCGACTTTCGGGATCAAAAGGAGCCGAGTTAGCGGTTTCGTATACCCAAAGCCAACTCGAGAAACTAGGAGTAAACAAGGTCTATTTGCAGCCGGTAAAAGTGCCCAAGTGGGAACGCGGCGCCAAAGAACAAGCCTACATACAAGTGGATGGAAAAAAGATTCCCTTCTCCATTTGTGCGTTGGGATTATCCGTAGCCACCCCACAAAATGGTTTACAAGTTCCAGTGGTTGAGGTGCAAAGTTTAGAGGAGTTGACTCAACTGGGTGAAGCGGGCATCAAGGGTAAAATAGTTTTTTTTAATCGGCCAATGAACCCCGAATATATAGAAACCTTTCATGCTTATGGCAGCTGTGTCGATCAGCGATCTTCGGGTGCCCGAGAGGCCGGAAAATTGGGTGCTTTAGGCGTAATTGTGCGGTCCATGAATTTGCGCATTGACGACTTACCCCACACCGGAATGACCAACTACGGCGATACACCATTGGCCCAGCGCATTCCTGCAGCAGCCATTTCCACTTTGGGCGCCAATCAATTGAGTGGGCTACTCAAAGAACACCCTAATGCCCCGTTTTATTTTAAGCAGTCCTGTCAAAATTATGACGAAGTGCTTTCCCATAATGTAATTGCTGAAATTACGGGTACCGAGTTTCCAAATCAAATTATGGTGGTGGGAGGTCATTTAGATTCTTGGGATTTGGGAGATGGATCGCACGACGATGGTGCAGGATGTGTACAAAGCATGACGGTGTTGCAGTTGTTGAAAAAAATGAACTACAAACCCAAACACACGATTCGTGTAGTTTTATTTATGAATGAAGAAAATGGAGTCAAAGGCGGCATGAAATACGAAGAAATGGCTGTAAAAAATAAAGAACAACACGTGTTTGCCTTAGAAAGTGATTCGGGAGGTTTTTCACCCAGGGGTTTTTCTATCGAAGCCACACCGGAACAGCTGGGTCAGATTCAATCTTGGGAAACCGTATTTAATCCATATCTGATTCACCTTTTTCGAAAAGGACATTCCGGAACCGACATTGGCCCTTTGAAAGATCCCAACATTGTAAAAGTGGGATTGCAACCTGATTCGCAACGCTATTTTGATTACCACCATGCGGCCAATGATACTTTTGATGCAGTAAATAAAAGAGAGTTAGAGTTGGGTGCAGCGGCTATGACCGCCTTAGTGTATTTGTGGGATAGCCACAATTAAATCCTAAATATACCTCCCAAAACAAGTATACGCTCAAAGAAATTAAAGTGCTGAGAAGCGCGATCATCAGGGTTTTGTGTAGTGCGGATGTCATTCATGTTGATGTATCCATATTTCAACTCTGCTTGAATAAAAAAGTACTTGAAAAAGGTAATGTTAAGTCCTGCCTTGGCCGATACACCATAACCTGAAACATGAAATTCATCGTGTCTCGCTTTTCCTAAAAGCGTGGTGTTGGTTTTGGGATATACGATACCTCCTCCAATGCCTTCCGTAAAATTAAATTGAATTTTATCGGTATTTACATTTCCAAACCAGCTTGAAAAATCGGCAGTGCGTGCCAGTTCGGCGTGAATATAATTCAAGCCGTCGGTATGTTCAAATTGCAGAAAACAACCATCTGTAAAGTCAACAGGTGTATTGTAGTAATTGCCATTGTATAGCGCACCCGGATCGCCAGCTGGTAGATTAATATCTCCGCTTACCATGGCCGTTTGATTTTGATTCATCACATACTTCATGTGATCCACACCAATCGAAATGCTGTAATGGTCTGCAAAAAAATACCCCATTTTAAAATTAGTCTGTGGTATGGTGATTCTTCCTGGGTTAATGTAATCAATGTGCCAGCCTTTGGGCTTGTCCAGGGCTTCTGCATTGTGCACAACAAAATCATAATTTTCGCCTCTAAATCGAATGTCAGAATTGGAAAATGATTCGTGATTTCCACCCCAGGACACAAAAAACTTTCCTTTGTTGTGTGCCGTGTAACGCTGAGGAATTGAAGTTTGTTGAGTTTGGGCGAATAGGGTAGAGATAGCCATCATAACGAAGGCCATACTTAAGGTTAATTTTTTTATCATCAGAAAATTAAAAGGATGTAATGGTTTTGCGAATGGCAACCAAGCGTGTCATTAATCCTTCAAAATGATCCAAGTGCAGCATATTAGCTCCATCACTTTTGGCATTAGCGGGATCAAAATGGGTTTCTATAAATAATCCATCTACACCAACTGCAATTCCTGCACGGGCTATGGTTTCAATCATGTCAGGTCGTCCACCGGTTACCCCAATGGTTTGGTTGGGTTGTTGTAACGAATGGGTTACATCCAACACTGTAGTAGCAAACTGTTGTATGCTGGGAATGCCTCGAAAATCTACAATCATGTCTTGGTAGCCAAACATGGTACCTCGATCGGTAACCATCACGTTTTGGTTTTGGCAATCCAACACTTTTTGCACCGCATGTTTCATGCTTTCAGGACTCATGAATTGTCCTTTTTTGAGGTTAACCGTTTTGCCTGTGTTGGCTGCGGCAACCACTAAGTCCGTTTGGCGCACTAAAAAAGCAGGAATTTGCAATACATCCACATATTGGGCTGCACGATCGGCATCTTCGTTGGTGTGAATGTCGGTTACAGTAGGAACCTGAAATGTATCGGATACTTTGCGCAATATTTTGAGTGCTTTTTCATCGCCGATACCAGAAAAACTATCAATTCGGGAGCGATTGGCTTTTTTGAATGAACCTTTAAACACCAAGGGGATTTCAAGTTTGTCACTGATGCCTACTAATTTTTCGGCTATGCGTAGGGCCATTTCTTCGCCTTCAATGGCGCAGGGTCCTGCCAATAAAAAGAAATTGCCACTTTCGATGTGTTTAAGCTGAGGGATAACGGTTAAGTTCATAGCTGTGATTTAATGGCGCAAATATAAATATACAGGCCGAATTAGCAGCTTTCATTTGCGATAAAATGAAGTGTGAAACACTATTTTAGGCGTAAGCCCACAGGCACAAGCAACTCGCCCTTTTCGTAGTTGTTAAAATACAAGAGCATGGGTTTTTTTTGGTTTGGCCAAGTCACCTCGTATTGGTCCAGTAAACCAACCCCCATCTCGGAGTGTTTGCTTGTAAACGGGCAACAGGTTTTAATTTTGGTATAACGAAGACTTTCTCCATGTGGCCCGACCAAAGCCTTCATAAATCGTTGTACATTGAGTGTGTCATTTTTTGACGTGCCGTAAAACACATTGATCGGATAGGATTTTTCTGTGCCGTATCGTTTTTCTTTGCTGTATCCCTGAAGCACGAATGCTCCTTCAGCTGAAATTTTGGGAACCGGCGTTTTATCATTAGCATTAAGAATTACCAATGAAGAGCCTCCACAAGAAAATAGCAGTACAGAAAGAAAGCTAACGAATGCAAGTTTATTGAACATCTGAAGTCGGTTTTTTATTTGCTAATACAAACGAAAAAATGGCTGAACATAGTATGCCAAGTGAAAAATTCAAAAACAAGGTTTGCAACAAATAACTTTTATAATTGTAAAAAAGAGCTACTTGTTCGGCGGTCATTTTTTTGGTAGCCAACATGTTTTCCTTCAAGTGAGTAAAAAAATCGGGGGTAATGTATTGCAAGGAAATACGGATCAAAAACGGCGTGAGCAGCCCAATAAAAAACGTAAGTACAAGTCCCGATAAAAATCCTTTGGTTTGAGTCATTTCACCTTGGTAAACTTGTTTTCGTTTATCCAACAAGGCCATAAAATACAGGGCCACGGTAACCAACAAAAACACATTGGTATACAAGGAATAACTGCCAATTCGTTCGTCGTGCAATCCGCAGCTTTTTTCGAGGATTACCCAAAGCAAATAGGCTATGCCATAATTGATGGACCATTTGAGTTCGAGGTGAATTTTTTTCAACATGTGGTATACCGTTTGGGTCTCAAAATTAATTGAATATTTTTAGTTTGTGCTTTATAGGTCTATAATAATTTGAAATTGTATTTTTGAGGCAAATTGTTTTTCATGGATTTTCTATTTCACACGTGGCCTTGGTATGTATCCGGATTTTTGATTGCCGTGGTTATGCTTTTGCTGAATTATTTTGGTAAGGTTTTTGGTGTTTCGTCTAATCTCCGCACCGTCTGCACCATTTTGGGAGCAGCTAAATACAGCGACTTTTTCAACTTTGACTGGAAAGCGCAAGGGTGGAATCTGGTCGTCTTAGCCGGAGCGATGCTTGGCGGCTGGTTTGCGGTTCATTTTATGAGTGATCCGTCTAATGTGCAGTTACATCCAGCTACCCTTTATCAACTCGAACAATTGGGAATAGATCTCCCACAGGGAAATTTAGAGCCCACCACACTTTTTGGCAATACCGTATTTTCTTCACCTAAAAAAATAATTTTTCTACTCATAGGAGGCCTGTTCATTGGATTTGGATCACGTTACGCCGGAGGCTGTACTTCGGGTCACGCCATTGCAGGCATTAGTAATTTACAACGCCAGTCGCTCAAAGCGGTGATCGGCTTTTTTGTAGGTGGATTAATTATGGCTCACTTTATTTTCCCATTGATATTCTCATGATAAAAGCAATTAAATATCTCGCCGTTGGATTTCTATTTGGTGTGGTACTCACCAAATCAGAGGCCGTTTCTTGGTACCGAATTTACGAAATGTTTCAATTTCATTCGTTTCACATGTATGGAATTATAGGCACTGCCGTACTTACAGGCATCATAGGCTTACAATTGATCAAATACAAAAAAATAAAAAACACCAAAGGCAATCCAATCGTGATTCCCATCAAAGAAAAAGGTTCTTTCCGCTATTGGATAGGGGGCCTATTATTTGGTTTGGGCTGGGCCTTGGTTGGTGCTTGTCCGGGCCCAATTTTTATTTTGCTAGGTGCTGGTTTTTATTCCTTGTCCATAGTGCTTTTGGGCGCAGTTGCGGGGACTTTTTTGTACGGTGTAATCAAGGATTATTTGCCCCATTAATTTTTAGGTGACATTTGTCATAGTTTGCAAGAAATAAGGCTTCTACCTTCACCAAAAATAAACCATGAAATCACTACTTGCCCTTCAGAATGTAAAATGTAGCGGTTGCGCGTCAACCATTACGTCAAAATTAACGGAACTTGGTTTTGTAACAGAAGTAACTGTAGATGCAGAACATGGCACAGTTGACGTAACCTACGAACAAGAAGTCAATCTCCACGAAATTATAGAAACCTTACGCAAAATAGGTTATCCGCAAGCAGGAGATACAAATCCGTTGACTACCAAAGCCAAGTCTTTCGTGAGTTGCGCGATAGGTAAAATGAACTAAAAATTAGGTCAATTCTGCGCTAAGTCCTGCCTCAAGTAAGGCACTACACTGTGGTTTTAATTCAGAAAGCTCTCCGGTTTTTACCGTACATTTTCCTTTGTAATGCACGAGTAACGCACATTGTTCCGCTTGTTCATCGGTGTGTTGACACACGCGAATAAGGGTTTCGATTACGTGATCAAAGGTGTTTACATCGTCGTTATACAGGACAATTTCATGCAAATCACCCACATGATTTTCGGTCAAAACCGCTTCTTGTACTTGTTCTTGCGTACTCATTTGTTGTGCTAACTAACTAAACTTGTTTTTCAAATTTCAAGGAAACCCAATTGTTGCGCTGTAATTTGGACACATACTGCAAGCCATTTTCTACACAAGAGGTTTCCAAGAAAGGAATGTCTTCTTCATAAAAACCACTCAACAATAAGATTCCTCCGGGTAACAAACACTTGGTATAAGCGGCCATATCGGCCAACAAAATATTGCGGTTGATGTTGGCAATGATCAAGTCGTATTTTTGATCCACGAGTAATGCGGCATCCCCTTCATACACAGTGATGTGCTGGCAATTGTTGCGTGCGGCATTTTCAATCGAATTCAAATAACACCAGTTATCAATGTCTATTGCATCAATAGGTTGGGCGCCTTTCATTTCAGCTAATATGGCTAAAATGGCAGTTCCACACCCCATGTCTAAGGTCTTTTTGCCTTGCACATCTAGATGCAACAAATGCTGGATCATCATGTGTGTGGTTTCGTGGTGTCCGGTGCAAAAACTCATTTTGGGCTCAATCACAATGTCATATTGCGCCGCTGTTTTGGGATGAAAG
>JAGNTC010000114.1 GCA_017987725.1 Flavobacterium sp. | reverse complement strand
GACTACACCAAAAGGGGAAATCCGTATGATGTCGGCTTTGCTTGATTTAGCTGTATTTCCTGGAAATCAAGGAGGACCGTTGATGCATATTATTGCAGCCAAGGCCGTTGCCTTCGGTGAATGTTTGACTGACGAATTTTTCCGATACGCGATGCAAGTGCAAAAAAATGCCAAAGCCATGGCTGAAGCGTTTATGAAACGCGACTATCATTTGATCTCAGGCGGAACCGACAACCACATGATGTTGATCGATTTGCGCAACAAAAATATTACCGGTAAAGAGGCCGAAAACGCCTTGGTAAAAGCCGAGATTACCGTGAACAAAAACATGGTGCCTTTCGACGATAAATCACCGTTTATTACTTCAGGTATTCGCATCGGAACACCAGCGATTACCTCTCGTGGTTTGGTGGAAAGTGACATGGAAACCATCGTGGATTTAATTGATCGCGTATTGATGAACCACACCGACGAAGCTGTAATTGAAGCAGTTGCTGATGAAGTAAACGAAATGATGAGCGAACGTCCTTTATTTGTGTTCTAAAACCTACAACTATGTCCACATTCCGTTTGCAATTGGCTACCGATCCCCGTTGGGTGAATATCGTAGAATCCAACATCGAGGAGATCCTTACCGATCACGCTTGGTGTGAACAAAAAGCAGCTACGAATGCCATTACGATTGTGACGATTAACTCCGAATACCCCGATTTGGTTTCGGATATGTTGGCTTTGGCCAAAGAAGAATTGGAGCATTTTGAAATGGTCCACAACATCATCAAACAACGCGGATTGAAGTTGGGTCGCGAACGCAAAGACGAATACGTGGGCGAGTTGGTCCAATATATGAAGCAAAGCAATACCGGAAGCCGAGTTTCTGGTTTTGTAGAACGCATGCTATTTTCGGCCATGATTGAAGCCCGCAGTTGCGAACGTTTTAAAGTGCTATCTCAAAACATCGAAGATCCTGAATTGGCTGCTTTTTACCGCGAATTAATGGAAAGCGAAGCCGGACATTATACTACTTTTATTGGTTATGCCCGCAAGTATGGCGAAGGAATTGACGTGGAGAAACGTTGGCGTGAATGGTTGGAATTTGAAGCATCCGTCATTGTAAAATACGGCAAAAAACAAACCGTTCATGGCTAATATAGCTATTCGATTAGCCGATTCTACTGATTTTTCTACCATCGAAGCCATTGCTCGCCAAACCTGGCCAGCAGCCTATAGCGCCATATTGACTACTGAACAATTGGCGTACATGCTCGATTTGTTTTATTGCCATGAGGCTTTATCCCAAGACGTTTCTCAGAAGAATCACCTTTATTTTTTGGTTTTTTTAGAAGGAAAAGCAGTTGGTTTTGCCGGCATTCAACACCATTATTTGCCATACACGACTAAGATTCACAAGTTGTACATTTTACCCCAATTCCAGCGACTTAACATTGGAAAACAACTGCTCGATTTTGTGAGCCAAAATACCAAAGAGGCTGGTGGAAATTCGTTGACTTTGAATGTAAACCGTTACAATTCGGCCAAGTCGTTTTACGAAAAGAATGGATTTACGGTTTTGAAATCAGAAGATATTTTACTCGACTTTGGCTATGTGATGGAAGATTATGTGTTAATCAAAACACTATAAAAAAAGGAGGCAATTGCCTCCTTTTACATTTTAGCTTTACGCTTAATACGAGCAACTTCCTGTTACAGTAATTGTGTTGGAGTTATTGAATAATTCATAAAAATTAATTGAAAAAGTTAGGCTTCTTGCCCCTGTTTTGGTTACCGTACCCGAGCTTGAAACATAGGTTGTACCTCCGCCACCTATGCTAAATTGAGCTACTAAAACACCACAATTATCTTGATTATTTTCCCAACTTCCAACTTGAAAAGTGCCAGAACTTGCTGATGGTGTATTTATTAAAATTGGTCCTGATCCATCACTATAAACAATACCCGTTTGTTCATAACCCGAGCAGCCACTACCTCCCCAACTAGTTGGGCCATGTGCAGTAATGCCTTGTCTTGTAATTCCATTGTAGGAGAATTGTCCGGTATTGAATCCTCCACCTCCACACATTTCTATGGTGCCTAAATTTAAAGTTTGATTTACAGATAAATTAGAAATAGGCATATCCGTTTGGTAGCCCTCTATAGTAATGTAAAGTGGTCGTTCAGATGGTACTCTAACAATAAAATTTCCATTGTCATTTGAAAAAACAGTTGCGCCATCTCCTATGTTATCCCGTACCCTAATTTTTCGAACTTGACCAACACCATTGCAAACTAAGCGTCCTTTAATTGTGGCAGGCCTGCTAAAATCATCACAGTTCCAATCAGAGAAGTGTATAACTTGACCCACATAAAAACCACCTTGTTTAGTAGCGGTTCCTTGCTCAGTCCAAAGGCCTAGGGTCGTGTCAAAGTACCATAGTTTTATACTAGATGGTGCAGTAGCTAGTTTTGATTGGGCTATGGGTTGCGCAAAACTAGCGGTACTTCCTGGTCTGAGGTTAAGTAAATTTCCCGAGGGATCATTTAGTTCGATAGAGTAATAACCCAAGGTGCTTAAAATTCCATCTTGGCCTGCCGAATTTTGTGCGGAAAAATCGCCGCCAGGCATAATGCTGCTAATTTCTTCATTGTCGTTATTTCGGAGTTTAAGGTACCCATATACTGTTCCGTTGTAATTGTTTCCGGACTCGGTTCCAATAGTATTTGCTGATATGTTTACATAACCGCCATTGAAATTTAATACATAACCTGAAGCAGAATTAAAAATAAATGGAGTCCCTTTGCTGTCAAGCATGATTTGGACATTTTGACCTTCATCATCAACAGGAGTAACTCCACGAAATCCAGCAAAATATCCTTGTTTTAGTGCTTTAACAACATAGCGATCTTTTCTTGGTAATCCACTTAAAACAAAAGATCCATCGCTGCTGCTAACGGCAGTAATATCATCTACTGAGATTTCAGCCCCACTGATTGGATTTTGATATTCGTCAAGAACTTTTCCGTTAATTGTGATGTTTGAAGATGGCCCGCTTGAACTCTTTTCGCAGGCAACAAGTAAAATACTTAATACTAGTATTAACACATAATTTAGTCTTTTTTTCATTTGATTTAATTTTTGAATTAGTAAATTAAAATTAATATAATTTTTAAATTAAATCATTCATTTCGAGTTTATTATATCGTAATATTTATACTAAAAGGGAATTTTACTTACAAATCGAGTGAAATTTAAGTCCTATTTGATCAACTAATCCCTCTAATTTTGTAGCTGCAAAAACAGCTTTTTTAAGTTTAGTTTTGGCTGGATTAATGCTATAGTTTTCACTGCTGTAAAAGTTTGCTTTTTGAGCCAGTGCCCCTTCAAATTCCGTTCGATGTAAGTCACAAGAATCAAATACAACTGCTTGTATATTGGCTTTCATGAAATCGACGGCAAGTAAACTGCAAAAACTGAACTGAGCGCCATGCAAGGGTAATGTATAGAATTTCGAAAAATCCAACCGGCAATGATCAAAAGTGACTTCAAACAGTAAGCGGTCACACATGGAAAAATTTAGGTTTTTTAGGTTGCAGTTCACAAATTTCACCGACCGCAAGGCCACGTGGTTTATTTGGGCACCTTCAAATTGACAATCACGAAAAGAACAGGAAAGAAAGGTAACTCCCAAAAAATTGCAAGCGCCAAAGTTGCAATCAATAAAGGTACAATCCTCAAATTCGGTCAGGTTAAGTTCGTCACGAGTGAAGCATGTATTGGCGATTGTTGATTGATAAATATAAGAATTCAAGCTATATTTTAGGTGGATTTACGAATTGAAAAGTACGTTAGTATTCCTTAAACTGCTGCAGTTTGTCAAATTTTAACATTTACTGCAGAAAATCTACAGCAACTGCATATAGTGCAGCTTTACTTTTGCCTATTTGTCATTTTTGAAAACACAACTACTTGACTAATTTATTTTTTTTACCGATTTGATTTTAAATAAGTTGTAACCTTTTATGAAAAAATGAGTTTCAATCTAAAACTTGTTGAAAAAGCAGTTTTGATTTTTTTTTACAATTGTTAAAAAAAAAATATAGACTGAATTTTGGTTGCAGTGAGTTTGTATATACTTGCATTAGCTATGGATATTAGAGTTATCAAAAAATTACACGAACTGATATTGACGGAACGCACAGGTCCGCCAAAAGAGCTTTGCATCAAGTTGGGTATTTCTGAGCGCACCGTTTATAATTATATTTCATTTATGAAAAATGAGCTCAATGCTCCAATCAAATACAGTTCAGACAAAGGAACCTATTGTTACCATGGCAATTGTGAATTACGATTCGATGGTGCAATAGATGAAATCGTTTAGAAGTATTCTGCACTATCCCCAAGATATTTTAGTAATTACAAAGCACGAGAAGTTAGCTCGTGCTTTTTTTATGATTATAGTTTTTGATCTATTTTTTATATGAGAATATATTCAATGAATTGATACAAAAAATTAAAATGTAAACGTATAGTTTAAATTTAAAATCATGAATTTATAATCAAAATAAAAAAGTTAATATGATGGACACAAAATGGACACAAATCAAAGTTATCACTAGCGATTACTAATAGGAGAGCTGATCAAGAATAAGTGTAATTGCTTCACGAATTTCCTGGATTTCGCAAGCGACATCCAGTTCGTTAAATCAGATTATATTACTTTAAAGTTTTGATTATTATATATTTACGAATCGTCTGGATTTCGCAAGCGACATCCAGGAAAGCTCCGCTTTGAGAATCCAAAAACAAAAAAAACGCTCAAGTAAACTTGGCGTTTTTTTATTTTTTTGGATTCATTCGTGACCTCGACTGGATTCAAACCAGTAACCTTCTGAGCCGTAATCAGATGCGCTATTCAGTTGCGCCACGAGGCCTTATTTCGGCTGCAAATATAGGGATTAATACCAATTATGCAAATAGAAAATAGTTTAATTCTGCTTATTTTTTGTCGAGTGCACGTGCCGTAACAAAATAACGGTAGGCGAGTAGTATTTTGTGCCAAGATTTGGCTTTGTTAATGTCTAAGCCACTTTTGGTAAGGCTGGGCAAGAGGAACTTATTGAGTTTGGCAAGTAAACGATACATCTTAGTCTTGATCGGGTTTGGTGTTGAACTTGGCAAAGTTTCTCGATTTTTGTGGATACAAATTATACGACTTGTCGCTTGGGTTTTCGATCACGGTTTTAATGGTAATTTTATCGCCAACTTGAAAGCTCTTTGCAACCAGTTGATAATCGAGCAATATAGATCCACAATAAAAATTGCCGTACTCATCTTTTTCAATAATCCCCGTATAAATTCCTTTTGACATTGTACTTTTGTTTGCCGCAAAGATATTCAAACCAAGTCAGTATTCGCTTTATGCCCATAAAATTGTACAACCAAACCAATTTTCACCGTTATACTTTTTGTGTATTTCAAGAAGTTGTCGAACAGGACATTCATGGATTATCACTCAGTTACCGGAGTAAATCGGGCAGCGAATACTATTTTACAAAAGATGGAGTATTCCGAAAATCAAATCACTGGGGGAGGGCTGCCAACTGCAAATGGCGATTGACTCCATTGGAAAATACATTAGCCAATCGAACCAAAATTGGGTATGCGGCTTGGACGTCATTTTATCCGGATAATGAGCACGAAAAACTCTATTTCATTCAATACGATCCAATTTCAAAACAGGTCAATTACTTTCATAAGGATCAGGGTATACAACTAAACGATGCTCTGCTTCGAACGGCCACTGAAACAACTAAGTCAGTTAAAATGATTCGTAATTTAATTCAAGATCCGGCTTGGTTAGATTATTTTCCGAATCAAAATAAAGAGGCCGTATTGCAGTTTGCATGTGAACAAGTGTGTACCACGTCAAAAAGCGTTTTCCAAATAAAAGCGCTTGCCCAACAACAAATTTTATAAGTTTTGTTCTTGACGATGTAATCGCATGATCCACAAGCAACAGCCCATGGCAAGAATACCAAGACATCCCATAAACAACCAATTGGTTTGGTAGCCAAATTGGCTAATGATTTCTAATCCCACCTTAGAACTCGCTACGTGAGCCAAACTATAACTCATAGTGAAAATAGCCATATATCGACCTTCGTGGCCTTTGGGCGCTCGACTCATGGCAAATCCATTCGAAAAAGGAAACAAGAAGATTTCGGCCAAACTCATAAATACCAAAGACAATACCAATACGCCTACCCAAGCATTAAACAACAAAACAAAAAAACTGAGCGCCATCAAAAAGCTTCCCCATAAAATTATTTTCAGTTTATACAGTTTACGCCGTTCGGCCATACTCACAATAGGCATTTCCAACACAAAAATCAGCAATCCATTGAACGTCATGAGTAAGCCAGTTTGGAACTCAGAGAGGTCATAAAATTCATGATGGTAGAGTGGCAGTGTGGTAAACAACTGAAAAAACAGCATGGCTGTACTGAAACTCACAAACAAAAAGAGCCAATATATTTTATCCTTAAACACTGAGGCAACTTTGGGTTTATCTGCGCCTTCCGATGATTTGGATTTCCTTTTTTTCTTTTCTTTTACCAGTACGGCAAACAACACAATGGCGGCAATACAGCTGGCGCCATCAACCCAAAACAAAGCGCTGTATCCCAATGTAATGATGATTAATCCACCCAAGGCAGGGCCCGCTGAAA
>JAGNTC010000113.1 GCA_017987725.1 Flavobacterium sp. | reverse complement strand
ATGCCCAAGAAAATGGACTGCAAACTTGTTTGTTGCTTAATAACGAAAAAAAGGTAGTCGAAGCCTTGCACTGAAATCTATTTATGCGTAACGGCAATACGGTCATCACTCCGCCTTTGACTGAGGGTTGTCTCAATGGAATCATGCGCAAACAACTGCTGCGCATCCTTGCAAAAAGCGAAAAGTACGTTGTAGTTGAGCAAGCGATTTCGCCTTTTGAGTTACAAAAAGCCGATGAGTTATTTGTAACCAATGTGATTCGCGGGATACAATCCGTACAATTGTATCGAAAAAAAATCTATTCCAATACCTTGGCCCAACTCTTGGTAACTGAGTTGAACGCCTTAATTTAATTGTGGATTTTCGGGTGCATTAGACCATAGTACATAGTCTCCACCCAATTGAAGTAGTTGTTTTTGCCAAAAATTTACGGTAGGTTCTTCTATCAGCTTGTCTTGAAATTGATTGGGTATAGCAACCCAGGATTTTGCCGATATTTCTTCCTTCAATTGCTCGGCTGCCCAACCGCTATAACCCAGGAAAAATCGGATATGCTGTGCCGTAAGTTGTCCCGAATTGATGCATTTTTTGGTCACCTCAAAATCCCCACCCCAGTAAATTCCCTCTGAAATTTCCACACTATTGGGAATTAAATCGGGTACATTGTGAATAAAATACAGGTTGTCTTCTTCAACCGGTCCACCATTATACAGTTTGAATCCTGTTTTGATGTCCGGAACCAATTCATGCAACTCAAAAGAAAAAGGTTTGTTCAAAATAAAACCCACAGCGCCATTGGGTGAAATTTCAGCCATCAAAATGACCGCACGGGCAAAAGTCTCGTCACCCAATATGGAGGGCTCGGCCAAAAGAAGACTTCCTTTTTTTACTTTTTTTATTGGCATACTGTCGAATTGCTCATAAAAATACTAAAAAGGAATGTGCAGTAACAAAAAAAAGTCTCCACTTGGGAGACTTTAATGTATTGAGATAAACTAATGACTAGTTTACTGATCCTTCTAAATCAGCACCAGCTTTAAATTTCACTACGTTTTTAGCAGCGATTTTGATAGTTTTTCCAGTTTGTGGGTTTCTTCCGTCTCTTGCAGCTCTTTTAGAAACTGACCAAGATCCAAAACCTACTAAAGAAACTCTACCACCTTTTTTCAAAGTAGCACCTACGTTTCCTAAAAATGACTCTAAAGCTGATTTAGCAGCCGCTTTTGTAATTCCTGCGTCAGCAGCAATAGCATCGATTAATTCTGATTTGTTCATAATGAAAAGTATTAAATGATTGGTTAAACATTCTGTTCTGGAAAACAAATTTAGTAGGAAATACATACTGCGCAAGGCTTGGCTGTTCATTTTGCCTTATTTGTTGATAACTCTATACATTTGTTAATAAAGGATTTGATTTTAAAGCAAAAAATCCCACAAATAAAGGGTTTCCGACTAATATAGCCTGGCCGTGACGTCAAAAGTAAAGCCGTTTAACAAGTCTGCCACCTTCATTTTGTTTTTTCCGGGTAACTGAACGTTCACCAAATGGACAAATCCATCTAGCACGGCTACTTTGAGTGTTTTTTTATCGGCAATTAATGTTCCTGCTGCCAATTCATGTTCGGTTCGTTCGATTTGGCTGGCGTAAATTTTAAGGGTGCTTTCTTGATTGTGGTTAAACAAATAACACCAAGCCGCAGGATAGGGCGAAAGTCCCCGGATTAAATTGTGGATGGTTTGCGCCCTTTCGTTCCAATCGATTTTGCAATTGTCTTTGTTTAATTTGTGTGCCGTTTTCAAGTCGGTTGATTCGGCTTGAATTTGGGTATTTGGATTTCCTTCTGCAATAAGCTGTACCGTATCCAATACCGTTTGAGCACCCAACTTCATCAGTCTGTCGTGTAATTCTCCGGCGGTTTCATTGGGCCCTATTGTGGTTTTGGCGTGCAGCAGCATGGCTCCGGTATCAATTTTATCGTCTATAAAAAAGCTGGTAACGCCCGTTTCGGTTTCGCCGTTTATGATGGCCCAATTGATAGGCGCAGCCCCACGGTAATCGGGCAGGAGTGATGCGTGTAAATTAAAGGTTCCATATTGAGGCATGTCCCACACCACTTTGGGTAACATCCGAAAGGCCACCACAATTTGCAGGTTGGCGTTTAGCGCAGCCAATTCAGCTAAAAAGTTTTCATCTTTTAAATTGCTGGGTTGCAATAAGGGCAATTGCTGGGATAGGGCGTAGTCTTTTACAGCCGAGTATTTTACTTTTTGTCCTCGTCCAGCGGGTTTATCGGCAGCGGTAATCACGCCCACAACCTGACATTGGTGCTGTACTAAAGCGTCTAAAATGCCAACGGCAAAATCGGGCGTGCCCATAAAAACAATGCGTAATGATTCCATTAATATAAGGTATAGCGGTTGGTAAGGTCTAATTTGATTTGTTTGTTTTCTAAAAGTGTTTGCAGGGCAAAGATAAGGCTTGCTTCGTCACAGGCTACTTTTGCGGCCAATTCTCGCGAGTTATAGGCGCTTTGTTTTAGTTCGGCTAATAGAGCGGCTTGTAGCGTTTTTGAATTATAGGATTTCGGCAAATGTGCTTCGCATACCGAACAATGTCCACAAGCAGCGGTATTCGAATCACCAAAATAGGCAGCCAAGAATTGCGAACAACATTGCGTAGTTTGGTTTGCATACCGAAGGACTGCATTGAGTTGGTTTGTTTTGTTTTCGTTTTGGCGGATCAGGAACTTGGCAATGCGGTTGATGGTATGTTCGTCGTCCCTAATTTCCGTGTAGATCAAGCTCGTGTCGTTTTTATAGGCCTGATACAAAACCATTTCCCTTTCCCTTAATTTTTCCAAGAGCTGATCGACTGCTTCTTCCGTACAGCTGGCTTTTTTGGCCAAGAGCGGCATGTTTATCGAAACGCTCATTTCGTATATGCCGGGATACAAGCGCATCAGCGTGCTCACAATAGGTTCGTCATTGGGGTTCAAACTGCAGTAACGCAGCACTTCTTTTGACGGCACTGTGAATTGCAATTGGACTTTTTGTGAAAATTCGGTGCTCAGTTGCAACACGCCTTGTCGGTCTAAAAATTGCAAACAACTGTAGGTTTTTACGGTGGGCAAATCGTATTTTAAACAAAACTGCTGTAGATTAAATCGAAATTGTTCGTGCAATCCCTCGCCATAAGCAACCTGAAAATAGGCGTTCAGTTTTTTGTATACCAAACTCAAAAAAGCTTTGTCTGGAAGCTGGGCTACAAATTGGTTTTCGGCTTGCAGCGCATCAGATGGGCCAACCAATAAAATGGCTTGTGCAGCTTGCCCGTTTCGGCCTGCTCTTCCGGCTTCTTGGTAGTAACTCTCCATGCTCTCTGGCAATTGAACATGCACAACAGAATGTACATCGGCGCGATCAATGCCCATGCCAAATGCATTAGTGGCCACCATTACTTGGGCCTGGTTTTGCATCCATTGCAGGCGGTTTTTTTCTTTATCTTTTGACGAAAGTCCCCCGTGATAATAGGTGGCATTTATTCCCAAGGCGTTCAATTGGTTGGCGTATTCATAACAGGATCTGCGGTTGCGCACATACAAAATAGCCGGGGCCGAATTTTTGGCAAACAGCTGCTCCAAATAATACAATTTATCGGTAGTGGGAACCACTCGGTAACTCAAATTGGGCCGCACAAACGATTGTTTAAAAATTTGAGGTTCCCGCAGGTTCAACAGCCGAACGATATCGTCTTGCACAGCATTTGTAGCCGAGGCGGTCAGGGCAATAATTGGGGTTTTGGGAAAGGCATTTCGAAGTTCACCCAGTTGCAAATAAGCCGGTCTAAAATCGGGGCCCCACTGCGAAATACAATGGGCTTCGTCTACCGCAATCAACGAGATGGGCAATTTTTTGATCCGCTCAACAATCCAGTCCGTTTGCAACCGTTCGGGGGAGAGGTACAAAAATCTGTAGTTACCAAATTGGCAATTGTCGAGTAAATCAATAAGGTCGTTGGTAGAGAGTCCGCCGCTGAGGGCCAGGGCTTTGATGTTGCGTTTTTGAAGGTTTTCAACCTGGTCTTTCATCAAGGCGATAAGTGGCGAAACCACCAAACAAAGGCCGTTTTGCATGAGGGCAGGAACCTGAAAACAGATTGATTTTCCTCCGCCGGTAGGCAACAAAGCGAGGCAATCTTTTTGCGCCAGTACGGCTTCGATAATTTGATCTTGTGGGCTGCGGAATGCGTCGTGATTCCAGTGTTGTTTGAGGATAGAAAGTGCGTTTGGCATATAAATAAGGAATAGAAGTTTAGTTTCGACCCCTTAAAAGTAAAAAAATTACCTGTAGGATAGGCAACAAGGACTTAAATTATATTGCAAGCGATTGTAAAATAAAAGCTACCCGATCGGCGGGAGGCGCTTTGGGCACTTCGATCAATTGGTAGCCGTAATGCGCATAGGTTTCGGTTAAATGTTGCGCAATCAAAGTAGCTTGCTCAAAATTTTCGTAACGGGCTTCGTCTGATTCGTAGATGGCTTCCCAGGGTGGAAGCATAAATATTTTGGTATAGACATGCTCTTTGCATGCAGCGTCAAAATGAGTGGGGTAACTGTCACCAATGTAATGCATGTAGGCCAACACATCGGGAATGCCTCTATCAATAAACACCCATTCGTGCGGTTCCTCGACTGCGTTTTTATATTGGTTGATGCGTCCTTCCAGCAACAATTCACTAAACAGCAAGGGCTTTTCTAAAAACAATTGCTCAATGCCTTGTTTGCGCGCTTCGAGGGTAACTTGTCTGGAAATTTCCGGATAACAACAATAGCCTTGGGCGAGTAACTCCTCGATAAGGGTAGTTTTGCCGGTTCCAGGTCCACCAATTAAGACAACAATTTGCTTGTTCATTTGCCAATATTGTGCGGCAAACTTAGGTAAACTAATTTGGAATTAAAAAAATGAGGGAACATATACACGCCGGTGGCGTAATTTTTCTTTGGGGAGTTTATTAATCCCAATTGAAACCCTATATTTGCCTTTATTTTGTAGAAAAATGGACAGCGAAAAAGCCCAAAAAACAGCCGAATTTTTTGAACGACTCAAAGTCGAATTGGATATGAATACGGCCTTCCCTTCGCAGTATTTGTTCAAGTTTATAGTGCCTACAGATCCAAGCAAAATTAACGAAGTAGCCAATGCCTTTGATTGCATGGGCGCAGTCATTAAAACTACGCAATCCAAAACAGGAAAATTCACGAGTTTATCGGTTGATGTGCTCATGAAAAATTCCCAAGAAATAATCGATAAATACATAGAGGTGTCCACCGTTGAGGGCATTATCTCACTTTAATTATGGTTCCAAAATACATCAAAGAAAACGCCAATGACGTGGTGGGCAATTTAGAATACAATTCGGAGCGCAAGCACCTTATTATTCCAGAGTACGGCCGTCATTTGCAAAAACTGATTGATCAGGTTACAGAAATTGCCGATCGCGACGAACGCAACAAGGTGGCCAAACACATCATTCAGGTAATGGGAAGTTTGAACCCGCATTTGCGTGATGTACCCGATTTTCAGCACAAGTTATGGGATCAGTTGTTTATCATGTCTGATTTTCAGCTCGACGTCGATTCGCCCTATCCGATTCCTTCTCGCGAGGTGTTACAACTCAAACCCGATCCGCTTAGTTATCCTCAAAATTTCCCCAAATACCGTTTTTATGGCAACAACATCAAATACATGATAGATGTGGCCAACAAATGGGAGGAAGGCGAAATGAAAAGTGCCTTGGTGAAGGTGATTGCCAACCACATGAAAAAATCGTACTTGAGCTGGAACAAAGACACCGTAAAAGACGAAGTGATTTTTGAACACCTTTATGAATTATCAGACGGCAAATTAAATTTATTACACGGCTCCGAAGAGTTGGTCAATACCACTGATTTAATGCGCACCAACAAACGCATGTCCAACAAAATCATGCCTGCAGGTCCCGTAAAAAATCAGAACAAAAAGAAATCCAAGCCGTTTCAAAAAAACAACAATTTTAAACAAAACCAATAGCAATTAAGCAGTCAAAATACCAAAGCATATGGGAACTTTTAAAATAGAAGGAGGCATCCGACTCAAAGGAGAAATCAGTCCGCAAGGAGCCAAAAACGAGGCGTTACAAATTTTATGTGCGGTATTGTTGACGCCCGAAAAAGTAACAATCAACAACATTCCTGATATCATTGATGTAAACAAATTGATCACGTTGTTGGGCAATTTGGGTGTTAAAATTCAAAAAAATGGCCCCGGTTCGATCACGTTTCAAGCCGACGAAGTACATGTGGGCTATTTAGAAACCGAAGCCTTTAAAAAAGAAGGCGGATCCCTTCGAGGATCAATCATGATCGTTGGACCTTTGTTGGCCCGTTTTGGCAAAGGCTATATTCCCAAACCGGGAGGAGACAAAATTGGTCGCCGTCGATTGGATACACACTTTGAAGGATTCATTAACCTGGGTGCAGCTTTTCGTTACAACCGCGAAGACCACTTTTATGGCGTGGAAGCGCCAAATGGGCTCACCGGAACCTATATGTTACTCGACGAAGCTTCGGTAACCGGAACGGCTAATATTGTGATGGCGGCTGTTTTAGCCAAAGGCACAACCACTATTTACAACGCCGCTTGCGAACCTTATTTGCAACAATTGTGTAAAATGCTCATCAGCATGGGCGCCAACATCAGTGGAGT
>JAGNTC010000112.1 GCA_017987725.1 Flavobacterium sp. | reverse complement strand
GGCCATCACATCTTTGACCAAGGTGGGGTTGATGCGAATCCCATATTTAAAAAACAAATCATTTAAATTTAAATCAAACGGATAGGCCAGGGATGATCCAGATGGATTGTACAAACTGTCCATGTCAATGTTTACCTGATCAATCAACCACAGGCTCTTCCCGCCTTGCATGATGTATTGATCCATTACCAGTTTTTCAGATTCACTGAATGCTTGGGTTGGTTTGGCCACAATGGCCAAGTCATATTTGGAAAGAAAGGCCAAACTTTCGGCTGGTTTTTGGGCTACTGAATCCAAAGTGAAAGTGCCAATAAAATAATTTTCCCGCACTTGTTTAATGAAGTCGGCCATCAGCAAATCGTGCATTTCACCATTTCCTTTGATGACTGCGATCTTTTTTTGTTTGGGTTTGATCACGGTTTGAAATGCATTGGCAAAAGCATATTCCAAATGCTGAACCGAACTCACTACTTTTTCGGCAGTGCTGGCACCCATGTTGTTTTTGAGTAGAGGGACTTTTACGGATCGGCCTTTGTAGGTTGCTAAAGCCCATGGAAACGCGGCTTCTTGGCTTTGTTTTCCTTTGTCGTTCACCGTTACATTTACCGGTAGCATACCCTTAGAAATAAAGGCGGCCATAATGGTGTCTCGGGCTTCTTCCTCAGCCAATGGATTGATAAATTGAAAGCTGATTTGGCTATTGTACGCTTTAAATTCGTCTAATAATTGTTGGGTTTCGGCTTGTAATTTTTTGAATTCTCCCGGAAAGTTGCCTTTCAAAAAGACTTCTATTTGCAGCGGCTCCTCAATTTCCTTGATCAGTTTTAATGAAGTAGCTGACAAAGTATAGCGTTTGTCCTGCGTTAAATCAAATCGAAAAAAGAAAAAATGCCCAAGTAAATTAATCAGTACAATCGCGAGAAGTACAAGGAGCGATTTTTTTTGTGCGGGTTTCCAAGTGAATTTCATTAGTCGCGAACAGATTTAAGTTGGTAAACAGTTACTGACAAAAAAAGATAGGTCAAGCTCACAAAATAGAGTACATCTCGCGTGTCAATTACGCCTCGTCCCATGCTTTTAAAGTGACTATTCATTCCCAAAAAGGTCAATGAATTTTCGAACGATACAAAATAGGTTGCCACCCCATCAAAGGCAAAATAAAACAAAAAGCAAATGGAGACTGACAAGATAAAAGCCACAATTTGATTTTCGGTAAGGGTAGAGGTACAGATTCCAATTGCGGTGTAGGCCGCGACCAAAAACAACAAGCCAAAATAGGATCCCATCGTGCTTCCTAGATCAATATTTCCTGTGGGGAAGCCCAACATATAAAGGACATACACATACAAGACTGTGGGAAGTATAGCCAAAACAATCAGACAAATGGCGCCAAAAAATTTACCCAACACGATATCCCAAATGCGGAGTGGTTTTGTGAGTAATAGCTCCAACGTGCCTTGTTTTTTTTCGTCCGAAAAGCTGCGCATGGTAACGGCAGGAATCAAGAACAACAACACCCATGGCGCCAAAGTGAAAAAAGGCGTCATATCGGCAAAACCGCTGTTAAGAAGGTTGTATTCTCCGTCAAATACCCATAAAAATAAGCCGTTAAACAGCAAAAATAACGCAATGACCAAGTAGCCAATGGGTGATCCAAAAAAAGATTTAATCTCTCGCAACAGAATTGATTTCATTTAATTTTTGTTTAGCAGTGATAACGTTGATCGATTAAAAAGCGTGTTTAAGAAATAAAATTAACTTGAATGGCGTCTTGGTAATTGATCCCAAGCAAAGAGGAAGCGCTACCCACTTTGGAAGGATTGCTTCGAAACAAGGCAATTTCCAAAAAACCAGCTTCGTTAAACAAAGCCAATTTGGATCCCTCGTAATTTTTTACATTGTAATTGTCGTTTTTGGCAATATCCGAATATTTGTTTTCGATGGATTTAATGGGCAACGAATTTTTTCGGTTCGTAAGGGGTTGATTTGCGGTGGATTGAAACAAGGGTATTTCAAAGTTTCGGCCATTTCCAACCTCGTGAAATAATGCTTTTGTTATGTTGGTTACGATATTTCCAAAATGATCAATATAAATCACATAGCCTTTGATGGATTGTTTGTCGGCTGAAACAACCGGTTGTAATTGGGTCACTTGTTTCAGCGTATTGATTTCTTTCCCCACTATACTCAACGATCCGCCTTTTGCCAAATGACAACCCACGCGAATAAACACATCCAAATCAGAAGCTTCCGTATGCATTTGCGAATGAATGCTAATGGACACTATTTTTTGAGGAACAATCTTTTGAATCAATATACTCAAGATTCCGTTGTCGGCACATACAAAAAAATGATCGTTCCATTGCAAAGCCACGTGTTGGTTTTCTCGGGTTAATTCGGCATCCACGCCAATGATGTGTACACTTCCTTTGGGAAAATTGGCGTAGGCCGCATGGATAATGTAGCTGGCTTCAACTGTATTAAAGGGGTCGATGTTGTGCGAAATGTCAATAATCGTAGCTTCTGGATATTCGGAATATATTTTACCCTTTAAAGCAGCCACAAAATGGTCCTTTAAGCCGTAATCGGTGGTGAGGGTAATTATTGACATAAAAATGTTTATAAATAAAAAACAGAGGGAACTAAAAACTCCCTAATTTTGAATGCAAAGCTAGCAATATATAGCTAATTTTTTTAATTAAATTCTACCTCCATTTGAACGAACGCATTATTGACCTCAACGAAATTGCACCCAAAGAATTTTGGGGCGACCATGATTCCCATCTTGAAACCATAAAAAAGTATTATCCCAAGCTTAAAATTGTTGCCCGAGGAACGATTTTGAAAGCCTATGGCGAAAAAGAAATCTTAGACGAATTTGAGGTTAGATTTCAACGGTTGATGCAGCATTTCACCCGGTACAACCGCATCGATCAAAACGTAATTGATCGCGTTATTCAAAGCAATTCGCAAGACGAGCAACGCATGCCTGATCACGATAAAATATTGGTGCACGGCATTGGTGGCAAACTGATTAAAGCAATGACGCCCAATCAGCAATTGTTGGTTGATACCGTCTACAAAAACGACATGGTTTTTGCGGTTGGCCCTGCAGGTACAGGAAAAACCTATACAGGAGTTGCCTTGGCTGTAAAGGCACTAAAAGAAAAACAAGTCAAACGGATTATCCTTACTCGTCCTGCGGTCGAGGCTGGTGAGAACTTAGGCTTTTTGCCAGGCGACATGAAAGAAAAATTAGATCCCTACATGCAGCCCTTGTATGATGCCTTGCGCGACATGTTGCCGCCTTCTTCACTGGAAGATTACATTTTGAAAGGCATTATCCAAATTGCGCCCTTGGCTTTTATGCGTGGACGAACTTTAGACAATGCATTTGTGATCTTGGATGAAGCCCAAAATACCACCCATTCTCAAATGAAAATGTTTTTGACCCGTATGGGAAAAAACGCTAAGTTTATGATTACAGGCGATCCGGGACAAGTAGATTTACCGCGACGAACCATATCAGGATTAAAGGAAGCCTTGTTGGTTTTGAAAGACATCGAAGGCATTGGAATCATTTACCTTGACGACAAAGACATTGTGCGCCATCGCTTGGTGAAAAAGGTAATTGACGCCTACAAAATGATTGAAAATCAAGATTAAAGTAAAACGATATAATACATTTAAAATCAAATCAATACAATTCTATATTTCATGAGACTAGCTCAAATTCCAACCTTTCTATTAGTAACTGCACTTGCCCTTTCTTGTACCAAAAAAGAAACCCAATTCCCCGATCCGCTACTCACGCACCGCGATACGACTACCAATCCTGCCGATGATTTTTTTCAGTATGCCAATGGCGGTTGGTTTAAACAAAATCCAATTCCAACCACCGAAAGCAGCAATGGGATTTTTCAATTGATCAACGACACCATCAACAGTCAAATTAAAAAAATATGTGAACGTTCGGCGGCCACTAGATCAGCCAAAGGAAGTAATAAACAAAAAATCGGTGATTTTTATGCCTCAGGGATGGACAGTTTACGCATCGAACAAATGGGAATTCAGCCCATTCAGTCCGAATTGAAAATCATAAATGCCTGTGCCAATTTAGGTCAAGTGGTCCAAACATTTGCTTTTTTGCATCGTTTGGGCATGCAACCTGGTTTTACGTTTTATGTTGCGCAAGACGACAAGAACAGTACCAAAAATGCCTTATTCATGAGCCAAGGTGGGCTTTCGCTGGGTAATCGGGATTATTATTTTAATACCGATGCCGAAACGGTAAAAATCCGATCTGAATTCCCCAAACACGTGGCCAAAATGTTTGAATTGACGGGTGTGAGTGCGGCAAAATCTCAAGAAAATGCCGCGCGAATTTTGGCTTTAGAAACCGATGTTGCAAAATTTTCTAGAAAATTAGAAGACTTGCGTGATCCAAACCGCAATTACAACAAAATGACCATGAGTCAGTTTCAGCGTTTGTCTCCCGCTGTGGCTTGGAATGATCTCTTTCCGCTAATGGGAATTGCCAAAGCCGATAGCGTGATTGTAGGTCAGCCTGAATTTTTCAAAAATTTAGACCAATTGTTGGCCAAGTATACGGTTGAAGATTGGAAAGTGTACCTCAAATGGAATGTGATTTCTAGCTATGCGCCTTATTTAAACTCGGCTCTCGCGGCTGAGGATTTTCGTTTTTTCTCTACTGAAATGAAAGGTGTAACCGAGCAAAAGCCACGTTGGAAACGCGTGGTAAATCAAACCAATTCTTCGTTGGGTGAATTAATAGGACAAGTGTATGTAGCCGAATATTTGCCCAAAGGATCGAAAGAAAAATTACTCGAAATTGGTAATTCTATTCGCGAAGTGTATGCCGAACGCATTAAAAAATTGGATTGGATGAGTGAAACCACCAAAACCAAGGCCTTGCACAAGCTCAATAAAATTGTCATGAAAGTGGGCTATCCCGACAAATGGAAAGACCTTTCCGCTTTGCGCATTGACCGCCAGTCGTATTGTAGCAATGTGAAACGATCCAATACTTGGGAATATAATCAGATGATTGCCAAATTTGGCAAACCGGTTGATCGCAACGAATGGGTAATGCAACCACAAACCTACAATGCCTATTACAATCCGAGTAACAACGAAATCGTGGTGCCTGCCTGTAATATTATAGTTCCTGGTTTTGAAGGCCGTATGCCTGATGATGCTATTTTGTATGGCATTATTGGTGGATCCACTTTTGGTCATGAAATTACGCATGGATTTGACGATCAAGGAAGCCAGTATGACGAAAAAGGGAATTTGAACAATTGGTGGACGGCCGAAGATTTGGCTAAATTTCAAGCCAAAACAAAACGCATTGTCAACCAATTTAATGCCTACAGCGTTTTGGGTGACAAACACGTGAATGGTGACGCCACGCAAGGAGAAAATATTGCCGATTTGGGCGGAGTAATCATGGGTTATGAAGCCTTTAAGAAAACCAAGCAATACAAAACCAATCAACTTATTTCGGGCTTGAATCCAAACCAACGCTATTTCTTGGCTTATGCCTATGCTTGGATGGTGAATATTAAAAAAGAAGCATTGGCCCAGCAAATCATGGTCGATGTACATGCGCCGGCGAAGTTCAGAATCAATGGACCATTGAGCAACATGCCTGAGTTTTACCAAACCTTTGGCATTAAACCAGGTAACCTCATGCATCAACCCGACAGCAGTAGGGTTGTAATTTGGTAAGTACAAAAGGCTTTTTATCTTGGATAGAAAGCCTTTTTTAGTATGGGACTTGTATATTTGTGCCACTAAAATTCACTTGTTTTGTCTACCATCAATAAGTTAAAATTATTTAATGATCCCATTTACGGATTCATTTCTGTGCCCAGCCCCTTGCTGTTTGACTTGATTCAACATCCGTATTTTCAGCGTTTGCGTCGTATTTCGCAAATGGGATTGTCCTATTTGGTTTATCCGGGTGCGCATCATACCCGATTTCATCATGCTATTGGCTGTTTGCATTTGATGCAAAAGGCTGTCGAAGTTTTGCGATTCAAAGGCGTTACGATTTCAAAAGATGAAGAAAATGCCTTATATATTGCCATCTTGCTACACGACATTGGCCACGGTCCCTTTTCGCATGCTTTAGAGCATTCGATTGTAGAGGAAGTCAATCACGAAGCCATTTCGCTTTTGTTTATGGAGCGATTGAATGGGCTATTTGACGGTCAATTGAGTTTGGCGATCCAAATTTTTAAAGGCAATTATCCCCGTAAATTCATGCTGCAACTCATCTCGAGTCAGTTGGATATGGACCGCATGGATTACTTGAACCGCGATAGTTTTTATTCGGGTGTGGCCGAGGGAACCATCAATTCGGATCGTTTGATCCAAATGATGCATGTGATAGACGATGTGTTGGTACTCGAAGAAAAAGGCATTTACTCCATCGAGAAATTTTTGATGGCACGCCGCTTGATGTATTGGCAGGCCTATTTGCACAAAACCAGTTTGGTAGCTGAGTTGATGCTCATGAACGCGCTAAAACGCGCCAAAGCCCTTTTGCAAAAAGGGATATCTGTTGAGGCGAGTAAACCGCTTTTGTATTTTATGCAACATTCGGTCTCACGCGAAACCTTTGCCGATGCTGTTTTGGATCAATTTGCCCAATTGGATGATTATGATATCATTAGCGCCATAAAAGCCTGGCAGTTTCACGACGATTTTATCTTGAGTAATTTGAGTAAAATGATC
>JAGNTC010000111.1 GCA_017987725.1 Flavobacterium sp. | reverse complement strand
TTCAGGGTATACTAAAGTCCAGTCTAATTCTGTATCAACCGGATCAAATGCAGAAAGTCCAAAAATCAAAGCTTCAGTTCCAAGACCAATAATCAACATCGCGCTTGCTCCAGGCCAGTGCATCAATTTAAATAGTGCTCCAATGATTACTACTGCCGCTCCCATACCGTAAGCGAAATTCATTACTTTTTTGCTTAAAAATGCCATAATAAAAAAATTTAGTTAGTTAAGTTAATGTAATTAAGTGGTTTATTGTTTATTTTTTTGCGTTGCCTGTAACAGATGTTCCCATATAATCTTGAACGGTTCTGAAACCAATGTAGCTTCTTGATGTATCTGCATATTCAAAGTCACGCGTACTTACTTGTAAGAAATACGCAACATCTTTCCAAGATCCGCCACGCACAACTTTGCGCATGTTTTTTAAATCCGGTACATTTGGATTCATAGTAGATACATATTCATATGCACCTGCATCATAAGAAGAAGCAGTCCATTCAGACACGTTACCAGCCATGTTGTATAAGTTATATCCATTTGGCTCGTATGATTTTGCTTCTACGGTATACAAAGATTGATCGGCAGCATAATCACCTCGATTAGGTTTAAAATTAGCCAAGAAACATCCTCTGTCGTTTTTGGTATAAGGACCACCCCAAGGATAGGTTCCAGATTGCAAACCACCACGAGCAGAATATTCCCATTCAGCTTCCGTTGGTAAACGGAAAGCATTTATTAAATCTCTACCTGTTTTCTTGGATTTAATGTAAGCATTTTTCTTTAAGGTTCTCCAGGCACAAAATGCTTTAGCTTGATGCCAATTTACACCCACAACTGGATATTCAGAATAGGCTTGGTGCCATAAATAATCATTGTGCATAGGATCATTATACGAGTAGGCAAAATCTTTGATCCAAACGGTTGTGTCTGGATAGATTGGACGGGTTTCGGTACGAATGAAATCTTTACGTTTTCCGGCTTTAGCTTTTGCAGCTGCTTGAATGTCCAACCAAGAATATCTAAATTTCAATTTGCTAGCATCAATGGTTCTCAATCCATTGAATGCCTCAGCCATTGGAATATACATCGAATCCATCACCTCTGTGTAATACTCATCCGGATATTTAGAGGTATCCTTGATCAGTTTTACTTTGCGGTTTAATTTTCTTCCAGCATATGGATCTTCTTCAGTACCCACGCTGTAGTAATTTTCATTCATGTATTTGTCGTAGGCAGTCATCTTCGCAGGATCAGTATCGTTGAATTTAAAATCATTAATACTTCCTCCCTTTGATCCTTTAGCAGGTTTAGCAGCAGCACCTGTAGCGCCACCTGCAGCTGGAGCTCCTCCACCTAGTTCGTCGGCAAGAATAGCTAAGCGCACACGAATAGTTGAATCTTTAACCCATTCTACAAACTCACGGTATTCACTGTTTGTAATTTCGGTTTCATCCATATAAAAAGAACGAACAGTTACTGTTTTGGTAGGAGCATCTTGAATGTTAGCTAAATCGTCATCCGATTTACCCATGATGAAAGCACCACCTGGAATCAATGACATACCTAGCGGTTTCTCTGGGAACCATTTTTTTCCTTTAACTCCTACTAATTCTCCTTTATCACTAGAACCTCCGCAACTAACCAAGAGTGCTGAAAATACTGTAAATGCAATGAATTTCTTCATATAAATTTGGGTTATGTGTGTATTCAATTTTTGAGGCCGTAAACCTATTTATTATTTTTTAAAAAAACAATTTAATTGTATTAAAAATCGCAATCGAAAACAAAAATAGAAACTTAGGTTTAATTGTGATTAAAAGTTCCTCGCTAAAACACCTAATTAATCGATGAAAAACATACTAGACTAAAAATTGTAAGTTTTTATTTGCAAGAATAGTGTGTTTCAACGTGATATTAAAATCGCGTACTAGATCAAATTCTTGCGCTGTGCTTTCCACCATCGCGCTGGAATTTCATTGGCACATGCAGCCAAATACTCTTCATATGAACAGGGTAATAACGTGCTTTTTTGAAGTTTAGTGTGCGTATTATTTATATAGGGAATTTCTATCCACCAACGGTCTGTTTTGTTGCTTTTATAAAATACTAACTCCTCCCCATCCAAAGGCACCGTGTACTTAATGTATAGGTCTTTGCTTCCAAATGGATACTCATTAGAACGGTGCTCTACTCCTTCAATAAAATACCACAACAATTGTGCAATCAATACTGCTTCTTGTTGAGAAGCGGAAGAATTAAAAACTCCAAACGCACTGACTTTGTCGCTAATTCCGGCATAACGCGCCAAGGCACATATCTCTTTTCCAGTAAAACCATTGGGCGAAAAAACAAAAAAGTTACCTGAATCGGATGATTTTACAGACTGCATGTCAATACTCACACAATCCGCATCTCTCAATACGGGTTCGGCCAAGGTAATTGTATTGGAAATGTCTCCTAATCTATAGGCATCAAAAAACAACTTCTCTACCAAATCGATTTCTTCCTGTGAATTCGCATAGGTTTGGTAGCCAATGTTGCTGTAATTAAAAAGATTGTTGGGCTCGTCAATGATTATTTTAGTCAAATAGGATGTGGCAGAGAGTGCATCTTTTTCTTTGCCAAAATCAAATTTACTATCGATTGACACCAAATTGACCATCTGTTCTAAACCATCATAAGCGCGATACATTGGATAGGTTAAATCCTGTGTGCCGCCAATAATAATAGGAATACAATTGTTTTTAAGTAGCGATTTCACCAACTGCTGTAAAGCAAAATAAGTATCCTCTATCGTATCTCCTGAATCCAAATCGCCAAGATCGGCAATTCGTAAATTCCAATTTCCTGGAAAAAGACTGTATATTTCTTTTCGAACCGCATCGATATTTTCTGCCTTCACTTGCAATCCACCACGAGATTCCGCAACACCAATCAGCGCAATTTTGATGCAGTCCATTTCTGGAAAATCATAGGGCGTGTGCAAACTAATTTTAGACCCCAAATGTTGCGAACTGAGGGACTCGGCAAAATGAAGGACCTCGTCTGAAACGGGAGTCAAGAAAGTATAATCCACTTTATTTTTTCTTTGGAGTTGATTTTTTAGCAACTGCTTTTTTGGCGGGCGCTTTTTTAACCGCTGTTTTCTTTGCCGGCTGTTTCTTGGCAATCATTTCTTCCACCTGAGCCAATGTTAGTGCCGCGGCATCAATGTCTTTATTAAGTTCAATTTTGATCTTACCCTTTGTAATAACCGATCTTCCCCAACGGGCTTTTTCAACCAATATACCTTCTGCTTTCCAGTGGTGTATAACTTTATCTACCTCTTTTTGCAATTTTTCTTCGATGAGTTGCTCGATATCGGCTTGCGATAAGTGGTCAAAATTGTATTTTTTGTTCACATTAATGAACATGCCGTTCCATTTGATAAATGGTCCAAATCGACCCACACCTTTTTGAACCGGTTCGTTTTGATAAACACCAATGGGCGCATCTGCTTTGGCTTTTTCATCAATAATTTCTTGGGCTCTTTCCAAGGTCACATTCATCGGGTCTTCCCCGCGTGGCAAGGAGATAAATTGTGTACCAAATTTTACATAAGGACCAAAACGGCCGTTATTCACTTCGATCACTTCGCCTTTGTATTCGCCTAAATTTTTAGGCAATAAAAACAATTGCAAGGCTTCTGCCAAAGAAATCGTGCCAATATTTTGATCATTCATTAAGCTGGCAAACTTCTTATCCTCGGCATCGGCTTCGCCAATTTGCACCATCGGACCAAATTTACCCAAACGCACACTCACTTGTCTTCCCGAAACAGGATCAACACCCAAGATGCGTTCGCCACTTTCGCGTTCGGCATTGGCTTCTACATCTTGTACATTGGGATGGAATTTATCATAAAACTCCTGCATCATCTTGGCCCAGTTTACATTTCCTTCAGCGATTTCATCAAAATCTTGTTCTACTTTGGCGGTAAAGTGATAATCCAAAATACTACCAAAATTTTTCACCAAGAAATCGGTAACGATCGTTCCGATATCGGTGGGTACTAACTTGCCTTTGTCAGATCCTGTGTTTTCTTTGAGCAATTGCTCTTGTACGGCATTGGCTTGCAAAGTCAATTGGGTGTAGTTGCGCTCTTGCCCTTCTAGATTTCCTTTTTCTACATAATTTCTACTTATAATAGTAGAGATTGTTGGCGCATAAGTTGATGGTCGACCAATGCCTAATTCTTCTAATTTTTTCACTAATGACGCCTCCGTATATCGGGCTGCTGGACGAGAATAACGCTCAGTAGCCGTAATGTAATTTTGCTGCAAGGATTCGTTTACTTTCAAAGCCGGCAACATGCCTTCTTGCTCTTCGTCATCGTCGTCTGTACCTTCAAGGTAAACTTTAAGAAATCCATCAAACAACAACACCTCTCCTGAAGCGGAAAACAATTCGTTGTGGGTTGAGGCTGCAATTTTTACTTGCGTACGCTCCAATTCAGCTTCGCTCATTTGTGAGGCCAAGGTGCGTTTCCAAATCAAATCATATAAACGGGCTTGATCGCGATCTACATTTACCGTATGGCGTGACATGTCGGTGGGTCTAATCGCTTCGTGGGCTTCTTGTGCGCCTTTACTCTTGTTTGCAAAATTTCTAGGCTTGCTGTATTGCGCGCCATAGGATTTGATAATTTCGGCTTGAGCAGCAGCAGATGCCTCTTGGGAAAGGTTCACGCTGTCTGTTCTCATGTAGGTAATTAACCCCGCTTCATATAAGCGTTGTGCCAATTGCATCGTGATTCCTACAGGCAAATACAATTTACGCGCCGCTTCTTGTTGTAAAGTAGAAGTCGTAAAGGGCGCAGCGGGTGATTTTTTGGCCGGTTTGGTTTCTAAATCACTTACTGTATAGGAGGAGTTTATGTTTTTTTGTAAAAAATCGAGAGCTTCTTGCTTGGTGTTTAGGTTTTTGGCCAATTTGGCTTTTACCGTTTTTCCGTTTGCCGTACTAAATTCGGCTACCACACTGTACGATGCGACTGCTTTAAATTCTTGGATTTCGCGTTCACGCTCTACGATAAGTCGAACCGAAACCGATTGTACACGACCGGCAGACAAGCCACCTTTTACTTTTCTCCACAAAACCGGCGATAATTCATAACCCACTAAACGATCCAACACACGTCGAGCTTGTTGGGCGTTCACCAAATTGTAATCAATTTCGCGTGGATTATCAATGGCTTTTAGAATCGCTGTTTTGGTAATTTCATGAAAGACAATTCGCTTGGTTTTGGCTTTGTCTAATTTTAATTCTTCGGCCAAATGCCAAGAAATCGCTTCTCCCTCGCGGTCCTCATCGGAAGCCAACCAAACCATTTCGGCTTTTTTGGCTAAGGTTTTGAGTTTGCTGACCAAGGCTTTTTTGTCGGCCGAAACTTCGTATTTGGGTTTAAATCCGTTGAGTACATCAACCCCAATTTCTTTGGAGGGCAAATCGGCAATGTGGCCATAGCTGGACTCCACTTGGAAGTCGCTACCTAGAAATTTCTCGATTGTTTTTGCCTTAGCAGGCGACTCCACTATCACTAAATTCTTTGCCATCTTTGGATTTGTTTGAGCCGCAAAAGTAGTAGTTTTTTTGAAACAGCAATTCCCACTTCCAAAAATTGACCCGACCTTACCTATATATATTGTACAAATTGAAAAGATGATTTTGCAATCAGCTAGCAAAATTGATCAACTGACAACTTGTCAGAATTGCGCGATTTGCATTATATTTGCCATCGGTTTGAAGCACGCACAAAAGCATATGGAAAAGACACACGACGAACAAAAACAAGGAACCCAATTTCAGTTTCCACCCAAAGCATCCAATACCAAAAAACTGTACATCGAAAGTTACGGTTGCGCCATGAATTTCTCAGACAGTGAAATCGTGGCCTCGATATTATCTGAGAACGGCTATAACACCACCGAGCACATGGAAGAAGCCGATTTGGTTTTGGTAAACACCTGCTCCATTCGCGACAAAGCCGAACAAACCGTACGCAAACGCTTGGAAAAATACAACGCCGTTAAACGCACCGTCAATCCCGGCATGAAAGTGGGCGTATTGGGTTGTATGGCCGAACGATTAAAAAATCAATTTTTAGAAGAAGAAAAAATTGTAGACCTCGTCGTAGGTCCCGATGCCTATAAAGATTTACCCAATTTATTACAAGAAGTCGAAGACGGCAGAGACGCCATAAACGTGGTGCTTTCAAAAGAAGAAACTTATGGAGATATTTCTCCGGTGCGTTTACACACCAACGGGGTTTCGGCCTTTGTGTCCATCACACGCGGTTGCGACAACATGTGTACGTTTTGCGTGGTGCCCTTTACCCGAGGACGCGAACGCAGCAGAGAACCGCAAAGCATCTTGGTCGAAATCAAACAACTTTGGGAAACGGGTTACAAAGAAATTACCTTACTGGGTCAAAACGTAGACAGTTATTTGTGGTACGGCGGCGGTTTGAAAAAAGATTTTGACAAAGCCAGCGACATGCAAAAAGCAACAGCAGTTACTTTTGATCAATTGCTCGAATTAGTGGCAACTTCGTTTCCCAAGATGCGCATTCGTTTCTCGACCTCCAATCCGCAAGATATGCACGAACCGGTTTTGCACGTGATTGCTAAATACGCTAATGTGTGCAAGCACATTCACTTGCCTGTTCAATCGGGTAGCGACCGCATCCTGAAAGAGATGAACCGTTTACATACGCGCGAGGAATACTTGGCCTTGATTGCCAAAATTCACCAAATCATTCCCCAGTGTAGCAT
>JAGNTC010000110.1 GCA_017987725.1 Flavobacterium sp. | reverse complement strand
GAGCAAGATGACCATTGTAGATTGAGAGGTAATCGATATTACCAACACCAACCGCCAATTACCCACTTTGCATTCTACCGTGGGATTGCCTAAAGTAGAGCTGATGGCTGCTCGTTTGCTAGACATCAATCCCGAATTAAAACTCAATACTTTGCGCGAATTTATCTCACCGGAACGTGCTTTTGATTTAGTTACGTCTGAGTTTGATTATGTTTTGGATTGCATTGACAGCATCACGCCCAAAGTGAATTTGTTGATTGCTGCCAAACAGAAAAAAGTGAAAATCATCAGCAATATGGGGGCTGGTGGAAAATTTGAAGCCTCCAAAGTAAAAGTGACCGACATCAGTAAATCAACTACTTGTCCCTTAGCGAAAGTAGTGCGCAAGCGATTGAAAAAAGAAGGCATTTACCGCGGCATTAAAGTGGTTTTTTCGACCGAAATTCCAGATGAAACCAGCCTCAAAATGACCGACGGCAAAAACTATAAAAAATCATTCTATGGCACCAACAGTTGGATGCCTTGTGTGTTTGGTTTGCATGCAGCCGAAACCGTAATCAAGGAGTTACTAAAAATCGAAACCCCCGAATGATCCAAACTGTAATTTTTGACATGGATGGCGTAATTGTCGATACCGAACCGGTGCACCATTATGCCTACCAACAACATTTTGCTGAATTACAAATCGAAGTAAGCCGCGAAGTCTATGCTTCGTTAACGGGGAATTCAACTAAAAACATCTACGAAAAACTAAAAGGAATTTACAATTTACACCATGAAGTAGGGGATTTGGTTTTGGCCAAACGCGCATACTTTAATGAAGCATTTGATTCCAAGCCCGATTTGTATCTATTGGATGGCGTGTTGGATTTGATACAAGAATTGCACCAAAATGGCTTTCAATTGATTTTAGCATCTTCATCGGCTAAGGTAACCATAGACCGAATTTTTAGTCGTTTCGGATTGTATCCTTTTTTTTCACATATCG
The DNA here is from genome assembly GCA_017987725.1 of Flavobacterium sp. Taxonomy (GTDB): domain Bacteria; phylum Bacteroidota; class Bacteroidia; order Flavobacteriales; family Flavobacteriaceae; genus Flavobacterium. Next base: position 5,832 of record JAGNTC010000110.1, on the reverse strand, counting down.
TCTCGGGCGAAGATTTTCCGAAATCAAAACCGCATCCAGCTATTTTTCAGGAAGCCGCTCGGTTGTCACAAACACCTGTTGAACATTGCATCGTTATTGAGGACAGCACCAATGGCATTATGGCCGCAAAAGCCGCTGGAATCTATTGCATTGGTTACGATAGTGTGAATTCCAAATTACAAGATTACTCCCAAGCTGATCAAGTGATTGCTCATTTTTCTGAACTAAATGCTAAGATTATTAAAGCATTGTAAGTGAATAATTTAAGGAGGTTGTACTACTTTTCGGATCAGACAACCGAAAACAGATAACACACAACCGACATCTACTCCACCACAAACTCCGAACGTCGATTCGCCTGGTGTTCATCTTCTGAACATGGAACGCCATCACTACACGGATTGGTCAATTGCGATTCGCCATACCCACGACCGCTCAAGCGATTGGCCGCAATGCCGCGTTGCACTAGCCAAGCGATAATTGATTGGGCTCTACGCTCAGAAAGTTTGGCATTGTAGGCGGCAGTTTGACGACTGTCCGTGTGGGCACGCACATCAATTTTGAGGGTTGGATTTTCTTCTAAAATGCTGGCGATTTTTTCTAATTCGTAGGCCGCATCCGGACGTATGTTCCATTTGTCCAGATCAAAGTACACCATTTTGATGCCAATGAGTTTGGCCAAATCATCACCTTTGGCAATGGGTTTTTGGTTTAACTCCAGTTCATATACCGCTGGAACGTCAGTCGATTTTACCAAGCCAATTTCTTTGGTTTGGTAATCGGGCGAAACCAATCGGATAAAGTAGTTTTTATCGCAAGAAATTCCTTTGATGTCTATGGTGCCATCTGCGTTTGGACTTAGGTTTTGCACCACCTGAAATTGATCATCCAACACGGTAATGTTTCCTTGCCCAATTGATTTTTTAGAATCTTTATCAACCACAGCCGCTTTGATAGTTTGCGTGCAATTCATTTTTTTGGTTTCCAACAATCCATAAATGTCGTCATTGCCTTTTCCGCCTTCGCGGTTAGACGTCAAAAATCCTTTTTGGGTGTCAGAATCGATATAAAATCCAAAGTCATCGGCCGATGTATTGGCTGGACTTCCTATGTTTTGTGGTTTTTTCCAGTTTGAATCGGCTAATTCGGTTTGGTAAATGTCCAATCCACCCAATCCGGGATAGCCATCGGTCGCAAAATACAACTCGTTGGCTTTGCTCACAAAAGGAAAGGTTTCTCTGCCTTCGGTGTTGATGTTGTTCCCTAAGTTTACGGGTACGCCAAAGGTTCCGTCTGCCAAAATTTTTACCTGCCATAAGTCTGATTTTCCGAATCCACCCGGGCGATCTGAAGCAAAGTATAAAATGGTTTCGTTGGGGTTTAATGCCGGATGAGCTGTATTGAATTCGTTGCTGTTGAACGGCAATTCGGTTACATTTTTCCAAGTACCGTTCACCAATTGGGCGCGGTAAATCTTTAACAAGGTTATTCGATTGGCGTCCTTTCCTTTTTTGCCCTTGTTGAAATTGTTGCGGGTAAAGTACATGGTTTGGCCGTCTTTTGAGAAAACAGCCGACGATTCGTGAAATTTGGAATTGATTTCGGTGGCAAATTTTAGCGCATCCAAGCAAGCATCGCCTTCTATTTTACTGCCGTACAAACAGGTGAACGATTCGTTGGTCCATTTGTGTTTGCGCTGAAATACGCTTCCGGTATCGCGCGATGAAGCAAATACTAGAGTGGAGTTACTCACCGTGCTGCCGTAATCGGAGTAGGGCGAATTGATTTTGAGATGCGTTAATTCATAGCGACCTGAATTTTCTTTGATTTGTGCGAGGTAATCTTTGCTGTTTTCAAATTGTTTTGACCGAAGATCAGCCGATGAATTCTTGGCAAATTGCGCCATAAGCGCATCCGATTGGGTGTAATCGCCTACCGATTTTAGCGTTTGGGCATAGCGGTAGCGGTATTCGTTGTCTTGGTTGGGATAGCCAGCAAATAATTGAGCATAATAGACATTGGCTTTGTTCAATTGGGCATTAAAGTAATAGGCATTTCCCAATTTTTGAAACAACTCTTCGGATTTGTATCCTTTCTCGGCCAGTTTTTCATAGGTTTTAATTGCATCTACATAAGCCAATTTTTCATATTGATTGTAGGCTTTTTGCACCACACTTTTTTGTTGGGCCTGTACCGATAAATTACCCAGTAATAGTAAAGCAAGAAGCGTATAGGTATGGGGAAGTAGCTGTCTCATAATTAGAAAAATCGCGGAGAAACAATCGTGTTGTAGTTTGAAAATAGCTCGTAACGCAGAAATACTTCGTGTGAGCCCGAGTTGTATTTTTGTAAACGGGTTGTTTCATAATCGTATCCGTATCCTAAAAATAAACCTTCGGATACTTGAAATCCAGCCAATGCGCTTACGGCAGCATCCCAACGATAGGCAACACCCAGAGTGAATTTGTCCATTATTAAAAAATTACCCGAAAGATCTACTTGCAGCGGCGCGCCGTTTACCAGTTTGGTGAGTAAAGCTGGTTTACATTGTACAGTTGGACTCAAGTCAAACACGTGACCAGCAATAAAATAATAGGTCATTTTAGGGCTGTAAATGGCTACGTCGTTGTCATTGTAACGATTGGTTTGTAAAAAATTAGGAACGGATAATCCCATATAGGTTTTCTCTGAGTGCAGATACAAACCGGCGCCCAGTTGTGGGTTGAATTTGTTGTAATTGGTGAGTGATGGATCAATCGGGTTATTGGGATCTAATCTGGACACATCCAAATTAAAAAAGCTGCCACCTGCCTTTAATCCAAAGGCCAATTTGTAAGTGTCTGAGGTAGAAATCGTGTATGAAAAATCGGCGGCAATGTTGTTGTCTACTGTGGGTCCAATTTTATCACTTACCACGGACAATCCCATGCCGACTTGGCTTTCTCCTAGAGGTGAATGAACAGAAAAGGCATTGGTTTGTGGCGCGCCTTCTATACCTACCCATTGGGTGCGGTGCATCCCAAAAATACTCATCACTCCACGTGATCCAGCATAGGCTGGATTGACATTGATGGTATTGTACATGTACTGCGTAAATTGAGCATCTTGCTGGGCTTGGCTGCTCAGCGTTACGAATACAAGTAAAAAAAGAAGTAATCTTGCTTTCATTTGTTATCAGTTTGGGAACTTAATCCATTTTATCGGGTTAAATACAAATACCCTTGTTTGCGCACAATTGATCCATCGGGTTTGGTGCCTTGGACCGTATAAAAATACGTACCCGTAGGCAATGCATCTGAACCAATTGTTGATCGACCTTGCGAATAACCTCTAAATGCGTGCGTCTCATTGTCATACTGATTAGATTCAAAAACCAATACGCCCCAACGGTTGTACACTTCTACCTTATTGGCCACAAAACAAGCCGGATCGGTTATGTTTTCTATAAATAATACATCATTGGTGCGGTCGTCATTCACGGTTACCGCATTGTGCACGACTAAAATACAAGTTCCTATTGGTTCTACAATACAATCGTTGTCTACTTGTACCGTAACCAACACTTTTTGGGTACACGAGCCCACTTGTACGGTATACGTAAATCGATAGCTGCCCACAGGAATTTGATAAGGCACAAAAGTATTGCCAATCAATCCAGTGGAGTTGTCCGTATCTTCCCAATTACCCAATCCTGAAACATCAGTAGGGAGTAAATCGGTTAAGTTTACATTTACCTCTTCGCTGTTGTCGTTGTTACAGGCCACATATTGAGAAAACGATTGTTCGGATTCACCGGCAACAATGGTAACCGATTGCGCCAAGCTGCTTTCGTTGCCTGCTTGATCTCTAAAAATCCACGTAACAGTATGGGTTCCAACCGTATCATAGAATAAGGAGTCTGTAGTTGTGGCAATCACCGTTCCTGAGCAATCATCGGTGGTGGAGGGAATTTCAAAGGTATAGTTGCATTCTACTTCCCCCAAATTATTTAATGTGGGTAATGATGGAGGTGTTGTGTCAATAATTTGTACGGTAATTGTTGCTTCGGCACACAAACTGCCATTCGTTACATCGCAGATAGAGTAGATAAGGGTATAGGTTCCAACCGCTAATCCGGGACTCAATTGAATTGTTCCATCAACTAAATTGAGTTGAATGGCAGGATTTGAAGATTGAATTTGCATGAGTTGCACATTGCTGCTGTTGGCCGAGCCGTTAACAGCCATGTCGTTTTGCAACACCGAGTTCAACAATGTATTGGTTCCGCAGGCTATAGCAATATAATTGTCATCCTGTGCTAATATGGAAAAATTAGCTACCACGACTGATACCGTTGCGGTGGCACAATTTGATGGATTTGCCGTTTCACAAATTTGGTAGGTAAGCAAATAACTGCCCGCGGGTGTTCCTGGGGCCACGACCACATTGCTGCCGTTTAGGCTAATGCCAGGGTTTGCCGTTTGGACTAAACTAATCACAACAGCACTTGCCGTTGCGGCTTGTCCGTTGAGTAAATCATTGCTTAATACATTGGTAAATGAGGTGCCTCCTGTAACGCCATTCACGGTAGATCCCACATCATTTGTACCTTGTATGCTACCACATCGGCGCAATACAAAAGGATTGGCACAATTGCTGTTCGCCAAACTCACTGCATACAATGTAGCTGATGTATTGCCTGCAAAAGGAATTGCATTAAGGGCTGTATACTGAATTGTGGTTGCAGTTATTGGAAATGTATTGTAGAATAAAGTACCTGCTGAAAAATAGGATGTCAGTTCAGAAGTGGCTACACTGTTGTTTGTACTGCACCAATTGATGATTCGGGGTCCGGCAAATTCAGGACAATTTTGCAACACATAAGCTGCCCCGTTGATTGCAATGGGCGTTGACGCAACGATGGGTTCGTCGGTGCAATTGCCATTGGTTTGGTATCCGCTGATGAGATTGGCATTGGCAAATGAAATTCCGGTAATGGCTCCAGTGCCACTGGCTTGACCTTGTGTGTTTATAATGGAACCGCATTGGGTGGAGGCCAACACTTGACAATCTTGTGTGGCACGAAGGGTAAATGCAAATCGCGCCAATATATTTTCTGGATTGGAGTCCAAAGGCAACTGACCCAATTCCCAAGTTAAGGCACCTTGAGCACCAAAAGTAGGGTCAAAGCTTACATTATTGAGTGATGGCGCAGGGCTAAAAAATAAGTTAGTGCTTGCACTTCCGGGTACATATTGCGTATTGTAGGGTATTGGCAAAACCACTTTGTAGTTGTTGATGGCTTCGTTACCCAAATTTTTGACATTGATCTCGTATTGAATTTCCTGACCGGGCAAGCAGTTTAGGTTGTTTAAATTAGGCAAGGCATTTCCTTGAATAGCAACAGGTTGCAAAATGTTTTCTACATTGGCATTGTAGGCATCTACTGACATGGCAATTGCAAAGATCGAGTAGGTATCGCCGTTGGTGCCGTACATGAAATTAGTCGCTGTTTGGTTGTTGCCAATTACCGCATTATTGGTGTTGGGTACCGTAAACATGCTGATGTCAATGCCGGTATTGTTCACCAAATACGGACTACGCAAACCACCTGTAATGATGGATGAATTGAAGAAATTAGTAGGAGAATTACCACTGTGACTTAAATTGAGGTAAGTTCCATCGCTTTGTTTTTGAATTTTAAAATAATCGCCTGTAAAACTCACGTCGCCTTCGCTGGCCATAACGCCCAATTTTACGCCTACTTCTCCTGTTTGAATCGTATTGAATCCAGCTACAGGTAATGTAAACCCTTCAGAATTGCCAGAATTAACATAGGCATACCCATCAAAA
>JAGNTC010000109.1 GCA_017987725.1 Flavobacterium sp. | reverse complement strand
CACCTCTTCCCATTCCGAACAGAGAAGTTAAGCCCGCCTGCGCAGATGGTACTGCAATTTGTGGGAGAGTATGTCGCTGCCTTTCTTTAAAGAAACCCTGTTCTTACGAACGGGGTTTTTTGTTTTTAAGCGGTGCGGCGTGTCCCAGCCGCGGCGGGTCGGATCGCTGCCTTTTTTAAAAAAAAACCTTCACGAAAGTGAGGGTTATTTTGTTTTTAAGCGGAGCAGCGAAACAAGTTTAATTTACTTTATTCAATATTCTGAAAACCCACAACCTACATCCTAACACCTAATACCTAAAGCCTCCCCCGCATTAGGGTCCGCAGCGAAAAGCCCACAGCTGCGTAGTGCAACGAAGCAGCGAGGACTTGTAGCGAAGAGCCCGACCCGAGAGGTAACGGATATTTCTGATTATTTAAAAATACACTCGAGGGGAATGCCAAAAAAAATCCCAACTGGAAAGCCAATTGGGATTTGTTATTGAATAGGGTAATGGTTACGCCAGCATAGTCACTGGGTTTTCCATAAAGGTTTTGAGTGTTTGTAAAAATTGAGCGCCGGTTGCGCCATCAATGGTTCGGTGATCACAAGCCAACGTTAGTTTCATGGTGTTACCCACTACAATTTGACCATTAGAAACTACCGGTTTCTCAACAATTGCACCAACCGACAAAATTGCAGAGTTGGGTTGGTTGATGATCGAAGTAAATTCGGTGATGCCAAACATACCTAAGTTAGAAACCGTAAAGGTACTTCCCTCCATTTCGTTGGGTTGCAATTTTTTGCTTTTCGCTCTGCCGGCTACATCTTTTACGTTGGCGCCAATTTGAGACAAGCTCATTTGGTCGGTATAACGCAATACGGGAACTACTAAGCCGTCTTCTACCGCTACAGCTACACCAACGTTCACATGGTGATTGATCAGGATATAATCCTCACGCCATTGTGAATTGACTTTAGGGTGTTTTTTAAGCGCCATGGCACAAGCCTTGATCACCATATCGTTAAAAGATACTTTCGTGTCAGGAACCGTGTTTATAACAGCTCTAGATTTCATCGCTTCATCCATGCGTACTTCAATATTTAAATAGAAGTGTGGCGCAGTAAAGATGGATTCAGAAAGGCGTTTGGCAATAACCTTGCGCATTTGTGAATTTTTGATTTCTTCGGTATAATTTTCTCCAGCCGGTACAAAAGGTTTTACTGCTGGCGCAGCAGTATCAGCTGCAGGAGCAGGAATTGCAGTGTTTGTTGTAGCGGATGGGCTATAGTTTTCGATATCCGATTTTGTGATTCGACCGTTTTCGCCAGAACCTTTTACTTGACTCAGTTGGATGCCTTTATCAGCAGCCATTTTTTTGGCCAAAGGAGAAGCAAATATTCTATCGCTTTCTGTTGTTACTGTTGCAACTGCAGTAGGAGCGCTAGTTACAGGAGCTTCCACAATAGCTGGTGTAGCTACAGGTGCTGCTCCGCCTTTCACGTAGTTTTCTGCAATGCCAGTAATATCTGTTCCAGCAGGTCCAATGATGGCTAAAACGCTATCAATGGGCGCCGATTCACCAGCTTGTATGCCAATGTATAAAAGTGTTCCTGCTTGAAACGATTCAAATTCCATGGTGGCTTTGTCGGTTTCAATTTCAGCAAGAATATCGCCTTCGGCAACAGTGTCTCCAATGTTTTTCAACCAATTGGCTACGGTCCCTTCGGTCATGGTGTCGCTCAAACGTGGCATGGTAACCACTACAACTCCTTTGGGTAAAGCAGCTGTTGTCGGTTGGCTGTTGTTGGTTGTCGGATTTACTTCTATTACTGGTGCATTTTGTTCTTCAACTTTAGCTGAAGTTGCAGCACCTGAAATCAACCCTGAAATGTCTTCGCCGGCTGCACCAATAATAGCTAATAACGAATCAACCGGAGCGGTTTCTCCTTCGTGAATGCCTATGTGCAATAAAGTGCCCGAATTGAACGATTCAAATTCCATGGTGGCTTTATCGGTTTCAATTTCGGCTAGAATATCGCCTTCTTTGATGGTATCGCCCACTTTCTTAAGCCATTTAGCTACAACGCCTTCGGTCATTGTATCACTTAAGCGTGGCATCGTGATAATTTTTGCCATATTCGTTATAGTTTATGAGGTATAAATGGATAATTTTCTTGTTCGTATACCACGTCATACAGTTGTTGTACTGGTGGGAAATCAGATTCTTCTGCAAAAGTGGCGCATTCTTCAACCAAGTCTTTTACGCGTTCATCGATGGCTTCAATTTCTGCATCAGTGGCATATTTTTGAGCTTTGATGATGTCTAACACTTGGGTAATAGGGTCAATTTTACGGTATTCATCTACCTCTTCTTTTGAGCGATACAATTGCGCATCAGACATCGAGTGTCCTCGGTAACGGTAGGTTTTCATTTCAAGGAAAGTAGGTCCATCTCCACGACGGGCGCGATCAATGGCTTCGTGCATGGCTTCGGCCACTTTTACCGGGTTCATGCCGTCTACGGGTCCGCAAGGCATTTCGTAACCTAAACCAAGTTTCCAAATATCGGTATGATTAGCGGTGCGTTCTACGGAAGTTCCCATGGCATATCCATTGTTTTCAACAATAAATACCACCGGTAATTTCCACAACATGGCCATGTTAAAAGCTTCGTGTAAGGATCCTTGACGTGCCGCACCATCACCAAAATAGGTAAGGGTTACACCATCACGACCAAAATATTGATCGGCAAAGGCAATTCCGGCTCCTACTGGGATTTGCGCCCCAACGATTCCGTGTCCGCCATAAAATCCTTTTTCTTTCGAGAAGATATGCATTGATCCACCCATTCCTTTGGATGTCCCGGTCACTTTTCCCAATAATTCAGCCATAACGGCTTTAGGATCTACACCCATTCCAATGGGTTGCACGTGATTTCTATACGCCGTAATCATTTTGTCTTTGGATAAGTCCATGGCGTGCAAAGCGCCTGCCAAAACGGCTTCTTGTCCGTTGTACAAATGAAGGAAACCACGTACCTTTTGTTGGATATACAGCGCTGCAAGTTTGTCTTCAAATTTTCTCCAAAGTAGCATGTCTTCATACCACTTCAAATAAACATCTTTTGTTACTTCTTTCATTGGAATGATTTTTTCTAATTGTTAAGTGTCTAAAATTCTCACTATAACGCAAAATAGTTTCCTCACAGCTTAATTTGCGGTCCTGAATGGTGGACGCAAAAATAAGATATTACTTTAAAGAACTAAAATTTATGCCGTAGTTTTTACCCTAATTTATAGGAAGTTTTTGTCGAAGCTAAATGGCAATAAATTGTCTAACGAATCTGATTTATATACCGCACCCGATTCGCCCATAAAATAGATTTCAATGGGTTGCTTTTGTTTGATTTCGTATTCGGCAATGGACTGTCTACAGGCGCCACAAGGAGGGATAGGTGATAATGTTGGATTGGTATCCGATGCCGCAGTGATGGCCATTTTTGTAATTTTTGCTTCAGGATATACCGCACCCGCATGAAAAATAGCAACTCGTTCAGCACACAAACCTGAGGGGTATGCCGCATTTTCTTGGTTGGAACCCAAAATTACTTGGCCGTTGTTCAGTAAAATGGCGGTTCCCACTCGAAAGTTGGAATATGGCGCATAGGCCTTTTTGCGCACTTCAATGGCTTGTTCCATCAGCGAAATTATTTCCGTTGGAACAGCTTGCAAAGAATCAAAAACTTCAAGTTCGGTTGTTACAGTAATTTTTTTCATATTCACTCGTTTGGATGAGAAACCATTTGGGGAAAAAAAATCCAAATTTCACAGCTGAAATTTGGATTTTTTTGTTTTACTCTTCAATTCTAATAATCTTCGTATTTATCGCCAAAATTAAACGTGAGCGAAAAACGCAAGGTGTTCTCTAGCGGATTGTTAACCCGTGATGCCGAAAACAAATAGGACAAGTCGATTTTGACAACATTGTAGGTAAATCCGGCACCTAAGGTGTAATATTTACGTGCTCCTTTGGCCGGACTTTCATGAAAATAACCCATTCGAAACGCAAAGGAATCTTGGTACGTGTATTCTGATCCCACGGCATAGGTAATTTCTTGGAATTCTTCGCTCAGTCCGCCGGGTGCGTCATTGAATGACTTGAATATTCCTTCAGACCAACCAATTTTATTATAGGCTAATCTACTGGCTTCTCTTTCCGCAACAGAAATAGTTCCATCGCCGTCTAGATCTTTTGGCTGTTGTGGTGTTGGCACCAACAATTTGGCAAATTCAACATTTAACGATACTTTGTTGTAGTCATCTAAAATAAAATCAAAACCAGAACCTATTTTAAGATTTGAAGGCAAAAAGTTTGAATTTTCAGCATTTTGTGTTTGGTCATAATTGATTTTAGGACCCAAATTTTGCATGTTCATCCCAAATCGCAAACGGCCGTTGAAGTCAGTAAAGGCCATTTCTTCGGATTGGTAAAAGGCCGCTACATCAACTGCATAAGATCGCGCCGCTCTGTTGTCATTTGATCCATCTTGAATTCGTAAATTAGAACTAATGAATCGACCGGCAACTGCCATGGCAAAACGATCGCTTAATTTCAAAGAATAGGAAACATCCAATGCTAATTCATTGGGCTTAACAATATACAGCTGCTCGCCGTTGATATCAGTAAGTTGAATTTCTCCTAAACTGAAATAGCGCAAACTGGCACCAACTGCACTTCGCTCTTTGAATCGGTTGTAATAGGTAACTTGACCAAGCGAAATGTCGTTTACTAATTGCGTTAAATAGGGAGTATAACTGGCAGAAAATCCTTGCTTCTCTAATGAAAATGCATATTTAGCTGGATTGTATTGTTGGGAAAAAGCATCCGCTGTTGTGGCTACACCATTGTCACCCATACCCGCTGATCGGGCATCACCGGCAACCATTAAAAAGGGAACTGCAGTGGTTATTACATTTGTGGGATTTTGCGCTTTACTGAATTGGGAACTAAAAATAAAGAGTAAAACAAGGGTAACTTTTCTCATCGTAAATTTTTAAGAGGAACAAATATAGTGTTTTATTAAAGGATAACAAGTTTCTCGTATTTTTCTGTTTTGCTTCCTGTGAGTGTTGATTTTACTGTCAATTTGTAAATGTAAACGCCTTTACCAATCCGGTCGCCAAAATCGTCTCGTCCGTCCCAATTGATTTCTCTTGACAGAAAACCTTCGGTAGTGATGGTCTGATTTTTGGTCCAAACAATTTTACCTGTAATGGTAATCACCTGAACCTGAACTTCCAATGGTTCAAAGGGGCGATTATGGGTAAACCAAAACTCGGTGTAATTGACAAACGGGTTCGGGTAATTCAAAACATTAGTAAGTGTAATGGATTCATTGCTGGTTACCATAAACTGTAACTCCGAAGTCACTAAATTATTGTATACGTCCCAAGCTTTAAACGTAATCGTGTGTAAACCAGGGGATAAATTTCGAAAAGGGAACTTTACTTTCCCTTTTTTGTAGTCGTCCAATTCGGTTTCGTAATACTCGTTTAGTTTGTAGGGATTGCTTTCGTTTCCGTCGAGTATTGCCACAATGTCGTGTCCAATTCCGCCTGCGGTATTGATTCCGTTTTCGTCTTCTAAATAAGCCAAGAAAAGTGGTGAAGTGTTCGTGATTCCACCGTCCACAAAACTTTGGTCGTTCATGTACAGCTTGACTTGAGGCGGGATATTATCAGCGGCTGCATTGGTGTTGATGCCACCAATTTTTACAGTGGTATTGGATCCGCTGTTGTCCAGGTAGGTGTTTTCTTTTTTGCTGTAAAAGCTAATTCGCCCATTGCCTAAGGGGATTGAGATGTCGCGCGGCACAATAAAACCAAATTCAAATTGTCCGTTACTCACGGTTGCATTTCCACGAAAGATGGTTTCACCAAGTGTTTTGAAATTGATAACCGGGCTATTTCCGTCATTGTTGAAGGTGCTGCGGATGATTTCTTTGTCAAAAATTTGTACGGCAAGTGTACCGTTGTAATTGCTTTGAACAGCATTATTTTCGTCTACCACTTCGCCAGTTAATTTCACGTAAGCCAAGGATTTTAAGTCGTCAATTGTACCTGAAATGGGTACATCGTTTACTTGTGTAAGCTGAATTTTGGGTTTAGGAATAGCCAAAAACAAGGCGGGATCTCCCAGGTAAAACACTACTCGAGTGGCTTGCGCTTGTGGGTCGTTTTTTGCCAATCGAAGGGCTTCCGCAATAGAGGTGTATTGGTTGGAGCCATACGAAAACAAATACTTTGACAAAATATCGTTAAAGGTTTCTCCGGTAATTTGACCAATTTCTCGGATGGTCGTTATCATAGAAATGGCGCCCCCAATGGGATTCCAGTAGGTGTACTCACCGGCTGTGGGACGAAACGGATTGTCAAAACGCGAAAACTGACAGGTGATGGTAATGAAGAGTGGGTATTTGTATTTATTCGATAGGTTTTGCCCATCTGATTTATCCCAAACGCGTTCTTGGGTAAGGCCATCTTCGCCGCCATGGCCTAAGAAATTAAACACCAACGCTCCTTTTCCGAAGGCATTAAAAAAATCTTCTCTTGCTTTGGGGTATCGACTTCCGCCTGAGGCAGTTTCTTGCACATAGGCGTCCAATAGTATTTTTTTGGCATTTAGGAACGGTTTTTCATTCACTACGGTATCGGCCAAATTATTCATGCGTGTCTGAAGCGAGGCGTCTTGCACGACATCGGAATCATCTGCAATGACCACAAAGTTATTGCGCCAATTTCCACAGGATTTTACATCATGATAATCGATCACCTTAGTAACTAATTCGTCTGCTTGTTTGGTAGAGTTGGCAATCATTCGGCCTACGGCAATGTCTAATCC
>JAGNTC010000108.1 GCA_017987725.1 Flavobacterium sp. | reverse complement strand
GACCAATAGCTGGGGCTAAAAAAGTACTTGTTATTGGAGCTTCAACAGGATTTGGTTTGGCCTCACGCATCAGCAGTGCCTTTGGATCGGATGCAGCTACCATTGGGGTTTTCTTTGAGAAACCGCCCGTAGAAGGCAAAACCGCTTCGCCAGGTTGGTACAACTCTGCAGCCTTTGAACGCGAAGCAAATCAAGCCGGTTTGTATGCTAAAAGCATCAATGGCGATGCCTTTTCAGATGAAGTAAAGGCGCAAACTATACAACTCATTAAACAAGATTTAGGCCAAGTTGATTTAGTTATTTACAGTTTGGCTTCTCCAGTGCGTATGCATCCCAAAACAGCTGTCTTGCACCGTTCGGTCTTGAAGCCAATTGGCCAAGTCTACGCCAATAAAACCGTAGATTTTCATTCTGGAAACGTAACCCAGGTTTCGATTGATCCTTGTTCGGGTGATGACATTGAAAATACAGTAGCCGTAATGGGTGGAGAAGATTGGGCCATGTGGATTGAGGCATTGAAAGCCGAGAATTTATTGGCGCCGGGAGTGCAAACTATTGCTTACTCGTATATCGGACCTACTTTAACCGAGCCAGTATACCGCAAAGGCACAATCGGAAGAGCCAAAGACCACTTGGAATCCACCGCTTTTAGCATAACCGATTCCCTACAAGACATTCAAGGAAAAGCCTATATTTCGGTTAACAAAGCCTTGGTAACCCAAGCGAGTTCAGCTATTCCGGTGATTCCCTTATACATTTCGTTGTTGTACAAAATCATGAAAGCCGAAGGCATTCACGAGGGCTGTATCGAACAAATTCAGCGTTTGTACCAAGATCGTTTGTTTACAGGCAAACCTGTTCCGGTTGACGAGCAAGGTAGAATTCGCATCGACGATTGGGAAATGCGTGCAGACGTACAAGCCAAAGTAGCCGAATTATGGGAGCAAGCCACGACCGAGAATTTAGCTGAAATAGGCGATTTAGCAGGTTACCGTGAAGATTTTTACAACCTGTTTGGGTTTAATTTTCCTGAGGTGGATTACACCGCCGAAGCAAATGAAAATGTGGGTGTACCCAGTATTTCGTAATGCAATCCAAAAGTAAAATATAAAAAAAGCCACCGTTTGTGTGGCTTTTTTTGTGTAGATCTACGTCAACTATCATAATTTTTAGCTACTTTAGGCTGCTTTTTAGCATTAATACAATTGATTTATGAAAAAATTTCTACTCATTTTGGTTTTGATTTCTACTCAAGGATTTGCTCAAGGCGTTTCCGGATATGTTTTTTCGCAAACCACCGATACCTATACTCCTGTTGTGGGAACCAATTCAACGGCTACTGGCGATGACGGCATTCAAAATAACATCCCTATTGGCTTTCCGTTTAATTTTGGTGGTGTAATTTATTCGACATTCAGTTTGAGTACCAACGGTTGGATTCGTTTGGGTGCCGATGTAAATGGCCAATCTTGGGTTAATAATCTCTCCCCATCCAACCCTCAAAATCCTTTAATTGCCGCCTTTTGGGACGATCATAACCGAACCACGGGAAGTATACAATATGCCATTTCAGGGGTTATCCCAAACCGAATCATGGAAATTGGATGGGATAACATCAACATTGGAAATGGGGGAACGGTAAGTCCAAATGCTTTTGCCTCATTTAAGATGGTGTTGCATGAAACATCCGGTATTATTGAATTTATTTACGGAAACACCATGAACACTGTCGGCGGATTAACGGCTTCAATTGGTTTGGTTGATGCCAGCTCGTTTTTGAGTGTCATTCCAACTTCAATTCCAGCCTCAACTTCTACTACATTTGCTAACAATACCATTACCAATCCTCAATTTTTATTGGGTCAAAAAATGGTATTCACTCCGCAGCCCTATTGTAGTGGATTGCCCGCACCAGGAAATACCTTATCTACTTCCCAAAATTTATGTGATGGTTTTCCATTTGATTTAAGTGTTGAAAACCCGAGTAACGAATATGGACTTTCTTACCAATGGGAATCGTCCATAGATGGTGTAACATACAATCCAATTGCCAATGGATTCTCTTCTCAATTAAGCACAACGCAGTTTGGAACCCATTGGTACCAGTGTGTGGTTTCTTGTGGATCAAGTACGCAAATCAGTACGCCCATATTGGTAACAGCCATTTCCCCTTCCATTTGTTATTGCGTGCCTACCTATACCAATGGAAAAACAGACGGTGATTTGATTTCTAATATTACTATTACTGGAACCACTTTGGCAAATAATACGGGAACAGCACCTGTTAATCCAGCTTATACTCATTTCACCGGAGAGCCCAATTATACGGCTACTTTGTTTCCGGGTGTCTTATATGAAATCAATGTGACTGTAGGAACGTACCAACAACAAAATGTAGCGGTTTGGATTGATTACAATGATGATTTTGTATTTACTGCCGAGGAGCGAGTGGGGTATACCTTAACCGAAATAGGCTCCAACGAAACAGGTACATTTTCAATTTTATTGGATTGTACCGCACCAGCTGGTTTGCATAGGATGCGGGTGCGTGATGTTTGGAATACCGAAGCAGCCACCATTGATCCATGTGCCAATTACGGTTACGGCGAAACCGAAGATTATGACATTACCATCGAGGGCTTTACCGGATGTGTAGCGCCTTTTGGTACTATGGTTTCTAACATCAATACCATATCAGCCTCACTCAGTTGGGAAACCGGTTGTGGACATGTTTCTTGGGATGTATATGTTGGACCTGCCGGTGGAGGTTTGCCTGCTAATCCAACTTATACCAATGTAAGCAGTCCGTTTTTAGTAAATGGATTAACGCCATTTACCGAATATGAATTTTATGTACGTGCCAATTGTGAAAACAATGCACAAAGTGATTGCTCAACACCCACGCTATTTACCACCTTGCCTTTGGCCGTGCCCAATGACGAATGCATCAATGCGACTCCATTGATTCCTGGTGGTACTTTTGAAGAAAATGCCGTGATTTCGACCAATGTGGGAGCCACCAAATCAGTAGGAGCACCCAATCCAACCTGTGCTATTTTTGGTTTTGGGGGAGATGTGTGGTTTAGTGCGGTAGTTCCTGCTGATGGAAACCTTACCATTGAAACCCAAGCTGATCCTGGATCTCCGTTACAAGATACCGGTTTAACCGTTTTTAGTGGCGATTGTGCAGCGCTCACTACATTAGGCTGTAACGATGATATTGGCACTACTTCCTTTTCTAGACTATCCCTTACAGGACTTACACCGGGCTCTACTATTTATGCACGAGTTTGGGAATATGCCAACGACACCTACGGTACTTTTCAAGTTTCGGCTTGGAATACAGCCTTGTCCTCAATCGCTTTTGAAGCCAAGCAATTGAGCTATTTTCCAAATCCTGCCACAGAAAGTGTGAGTGTTTCTTATATCCATAACATCGAAAAAATCACGTTGTTTTCAGTATTAGGCCAAGCGATTTACCAGGCCAATTTTGATGCCAATCAAATTCAATTATCGGTAGCGCAGTTGGCGGCTGGAACCTATTGGATGAAAGTGGAATCAAATGGCCAATCACAAGTTGTTCCGTTAATCAAAAAATAAGGAGTCAATAAACCCTTCTAAAACCACTTTCGGGTGGTTTTTTTGTTTTTAATATCGACTATCTTTGCCCAAAATCTTTGTATGTTTTTTTCGATCATCATTCCGGTATACAATAGACCAGACGAGGTCAATGAACTCCTCACGAGTCTCACCCAAACCACCTATGCCTTTCCATTTGAAGTGGTGATTGTAGAAGATGGTTCTAGTCTTTCCTGTGAAACGGTGGTAGCCCAATTTCAATCCAAACTCACGATTTCGTATTATTTTAAAGAAAATTCGGGTCCAGGAGCCTCAAGAAATTACGGGATGCAACGGGCAAAAGGGGAGTGTTTTTTGATTTTTGATTCCGATTGCATCATACCCGCAACCTATCTCAATGAAGTAATGCTCGAATTGGAAACCAACTATGTCGATTGTTTTGGCGGACCGGATCAAGCACTCAAATCATTTACACCCATTCAACACGCCATTAATTTTGCCATGACCTCGGTTTTGACCACTGGAGGCGTGCGCGGCGGATCGGAGGCCATAACCAAGTTTCAGCCCCGCTCTTTCAATATGGGAATTTCCAAAAAAGCATTTGAAGCCTCTGGAGGTTTTGGCCACATTCACCCGGGTGAAGATCCTGATTTGGCAATCCGATTATGGCAGTTGGGTTTTGAAACCCGTTTATTTTCGAAGGCCTTTGTCTACCACAAACGCCGCATTGATTGGGAAAAATTCCAACTTCAGGTAACCAAATTTGGCAAAGCGCGTCCCATCTTGAATGCATGGTATCCGGCCTATGCCAAACCTACTTTTTTCTTTCCAACACTGTTTATTCTTGGGTTTTATTTGGCTTGCTTTCTGCTGATCTTTGCACAAGATTGGTTGTTGAAATGTTATTTCGGATATTTTTTAGCTGTGTTTGCCGTGGCCAGTGTTCAAAACAAAAGCCCGTTCATTGGTTATTTAGCTACGGTTGCTGTTTGGAAACAGTTTAAAGGCTATGGCCACGGATTTTTAGCATCCTTTGTCAAAATTCAATTGCTAAAACAAAAACCAGAGCAGGCATTTCCTGATTTATTTTTTAAAAAATGACCAAAATAATTGGACTTACTGGTGGAATAGGCAGCGGCAAATCAACCGTAGCCCGTGAATTTTTGGCATTGGGTATACCGGTCTATTTTGCCGATGTCGAAGCCAAAAAGTTGTTGGATGAACCGCAAGTTCAGCAACAACTAAAAGCAGTATTTGGCGAAGAAATATTTGATCAAGCTGCAGTGAATAAAGCCAAATTGGCAGCAATAGTCTTTACCGACTCCTCTAAACTTCAGCAACTCAATGCGATTATTCATCCGGCGGTGCAGGTGCATTTTACGCAATGGCTAAGCTTGCATAGTCATCAGCCATTGGTGGTTAAAGAAGCTGCTATCCTTTTTGAAAGCGGAAGTGCAGCCCAATGTGATTATGTGGTGAGTGTACAAGCTCCAAAAGCCGATCGGGTGGCTAGAGTGATGGCGCGTGATCAGGTAAGCGAGGCACAAGTACTTTCGCGTATGCAGCACCAATGGACTGATGAGCAGCGTGCAAAAAAAAGTGATTTTATCATCAACAATCTTTCGCAAGAAACCTTGAAAAATCAAGTGCTTACTATTCTCCATGCCATTCAAATTACCAACCCAAAGTGATATGTTAATATTTGGTTAATCACCAAGTCGCCAAAACGTAAAACGATAACTTTGTTTGCATGAATAAAATGTTTTTCCGCTTACTTGTAGTACTGATGAGTCTCTCGCTTATCGGAATTATTCTTGTACAAGTATATTGGTTTAACACCTCATTTAAAAACAACGAAGAACAATTTGGATTTCATGTAGAGCAAGTGCTTGGGCATGTGTCTGATATTTTACAAAAAGAAGAAGCATTTTCGTTCATTGACAAATACAAGAAACTCAAAGACAGTATTGGCAAAGAGCCCGAAAAAAGTGACTTTTTAGAATTTGGTTACTACCAACGCGATTCCAGAACCAAAGAGACAATCATATACTCCAATAACATCATTTCGGAGGATTTTTCAATCTACTCCTCCCTTTTTGACAAACGAAAAGATAGTGTTAAGCTTAAAAACTTTTCTGCCAAACGCGTTACAGAAGTATTCAGCGGTGGAATTGATAAAACCAATTTGCAACAACAGGCTGAAGCGGATTTAAAGCTAGAAAAATCAGGTAAATTGGATATTCTTGACAATGCCCAGTTTGAGATATTTTTTAAAGACATTGCCAGTTTAAAGCCCTTGCAGGAACGAGTGTCCAACGAAAAACTGCAGAAATTATTAGCAGATGAATTAGCCGAATTTGGTGTAACCACTCCGTTTGAGTTCGCGATATACAGCAATGGGTTGGCCACCAAGATACACTCTGATCGGTTTGTGTTCAAAACAAAGGACACCTATAAAATTCCTGTTTTTGTTGACAATGAAAATAGAAATCAATACCTGTTGATGGTTTCATTTCCGAATAAGGTAAAATTCTTATTTTCTGAATTAGTGGGGATTACGTTCTTGTCCATCATTTTTACTTTGATCATCGTAATTGCCTACAGCAGCGCATTAAATCAATTGATTCGTCAACGGCAGATTTCCGAGATCAAGACCGATTTTATCAACAACATGACCCACGAGTTCAAAACGCCCATTGCGACAATTAATTTGGCATTGGACGCGATTAAAAACCCCAAAGTAATTCACGATAGCGAAAAAGTTGAACGCTATTTGCAAATGATTCGGGACGAAAACAAACGCATGCATGCCCAAGTTGAAAACGTGTTGCGTATTTCAAGACTGGAGAAAAGAGAATTAGAAATAAGAAAAGGCAACCACGACATTCATGAGTTGATTGAAGATGCCATTGAACATGTGCAGTTAATTTTAGAAGACCGCGGTGGAACAATAGTAACGGCACTTCAGGCTACCCGCACAACAGTTTTGGTGAGTGACGTGCATTTTACGAACGTACTAGTGAATATCATTGATAATGCCATTAAGTATTCAACTACTCAACCTGAAATCAGCATCAGCTCGGAGAATGTCAAAGACTATGTGTTGGTTAAAATAGCTGATAAAGGATTGGGAATGAGTAAAATAGCGCAAAAACGTATTTTTGAAAAATTTTATAGAGAACATACCGGTGACATTCACAACGTAAAAGGCCACGGATTAGGATTGGCCTATGTAAAAAGCATAGTCGACGATCACAATGCAGAAATTTTCGTAGAAAGCGAAAAAGGAAAAGGAAGTACATTTATCATTAAAATACCACTAATAAATTAAACTAGTATGGAAACGGCAAACAAAAAAATTCTATTGGTTGAAGATGATCAAAATTTTGGGGCCATCTTAAAAGACTATCTCATGCT
>JAGNTC010000107.1 GCA_017987725.1 Flavobacterium sp. | reverse complement strand
TGCTATATTTGCACACGCTTTTCGGGGTGTAGCGTAGCCCGGTTATCGCGCCTGCTTTGGGAGCAGGAGGCCGCAGGTTCGAATCCTGCCACCCCGACCAAAAACCTTTCAGCGTAGCTGGGAGGTTTTTTTTATGCCCAAACCCAAGCTCGCTTGTAGGGTTTGGGCATAAAAAAAACCTCCTCATTTTTTGAAAAAAAATGGAAAGGTTTTTGAGCAACTTCCCCCTGACAGGATCACGGAGTAATCCTGTTTTCTATAACCCCAAGCTCGCTTGAAGGGTTTGGGCATAAAAAAAATGGCCTCATTTTTTTAAAAAAAAATGGAAAGGTTTTTGAGCAACATCCCCTAACAGGATCACGAAGTAATCCTGGCACAAGTGTTCTAAAGCCCCCTAGAATTTTGTCAAAGTCGAAATTCGTTCATACAGCGTTAGTCTTTAGGCTATCGCCTGAGTTTCAAGTTTATTCTGCTTCGCTCCATCTGTTCGTCCCGAAGCTTCGGGACTCGAGTCAAGTTTCTCATGCCGCCCTCACAACAGTCTTAATCTCCTCATACTCCTGTTTCTTGGTTACGTTTTCTTCCTCAATGTCATAATCGTCTTGCAAGCCCAGCCAAAATTTAGCGGTGGTCCCAAAATATTTAGCCAATCTCAAAGCGGTGTCGGCAGTGATACGGCGGTTGCCTTTCAGAATTTCACCCACTCTGGTTTGGGGAATAAACGTTTCTTTGGCCAATCGATAAGCCGAAATATTTAAGGGCACTAGAAATTCTTCTTTCAAAATTTCTCCCGGATGTATGTTTTTTAAATTTTCCATTTTCTTGTTGTTAATGATAATCTACAATATACTAACGTCTAAAGTAAGTATTTTGTTAAATGCATTCACCTTTTCTCAAATAAAATTTCCATTACATTTAAACCCTTCGCGTCTCTGCGTCTTTGCGAGAATTCAATCCCGAAACTTCGGGACAAAAATCAAAAATCAACACCCGAGAGCTTTACTAGAACTGGCGAAGCAATCAAAAATCAAAAATCAAATATCCCAAATCGTTAATCCCAAATCGCCAATCAAATTGTTCATAACTCCTATTTCGACTTTTAAACGGAATGCCTTACCTTTGAGCCTCTTTAAAAATCACGATTATGTCAGCGATAGAAAATGTAAAATGTTTGATTATAGGCTCAGGACCTGCGGGATATACAGCAGCTATTTATGCGGCACGTGCCAGTATGAATCCCGTTTTGTATCAAGGAACGCAGCCAGGCGGTCAATTGACCACCACCAACGAAGTTGAAAATTTCCCCGGATATGTAGATGGCGTAACTGGTCCAGAAATGATGGTGCAGTTGCAACAACAAGCCCAACGATTTGGCACCGATGTGCGTGACGGTTGGGTAACCAAAGTCGATTTTTCAGGACCCGTGCACAAAGTTTGGGTAAATGATACCAAAGAGATCCATTGCCAAACTGTTATCATCTCTACAGGTGCTTCGGCCAAGTATTTGGGTTTGCCTTCCGAACAACATTATTTGCAAATGGGTGGCGGCGTTTCAGCCTGCGCCGTTTGCGACGGATTTTTCTACCGCAACCAAGAAGTAGTCATTGTTGGAGCAGGGGATTCGGCTTGTGAAGAAGCACACTACTTATCCAAAATGTGTAAAAAAGTAACCATGTTGGTGCGCAGTGAACAATTTAGAGCCTCCAAAATCATGGAAGCCCGTGTGCGTAAAACCGAAAACATCGAAATCATCATGCACACCGATACCGTAGAAGTGTTGGGCGACGGACAAGTAGTTACGGGAGTGAAAGCACACAACAAAACTTCGGGTGAAACCTTCGAAATTCCAGCTACGGGTTTCTTTGTAGCGATTGGACATACGCCAAATACCGCTTTGTTTAAAGAGTATATTACCTTAGACGAAACCGGTTACATCAAAAATGTAGCAGGCTCTTCCAAAACCAATGTGACGGGTGTGTTTGTGGCAGGAGATGCCGCCGACCACGTGTATCGTCAGGCCATTACAGCAGCAGGAACAGGATGTATGGCAGCCTTAGACGCTGAGCGTTATTTGGCTACTTTAGAATAATTGTAGTAACCAAGCATAAAAAAAGGGTTGTCTTTTCAGGCAACCCTTTTTGTTTTATTTTGTTGGTTTCTTGTAGAGAATGGCATTGTCTACAAAACGTTTCATGTCTATTTTTTGATCCCCATACAGCTGGATTTCGGCTTTGCCTGAAGCGTCAATACTCAAAGTAGAAGTCACATTGATGTTGCTGTTGGTGTAGGCTTCCATGGTGAGCTCTGCATTTTTTACGGCGCAATTTTTACCGTTGTAAGTTGAATTATTGTCCAAACGCAATTTCATGTCGTTGATGTCGCCTTCAATGTCGGCAATAGCCCGTTGGTACAAATCGCAGTTTAAGCTGAGCGATGCAATCAAGGCTTTCATTTTGGAATTTTTGCTCAATTCAATTTTGGTTTTTTCGGCTTTGATGTTCCATTCGCCTTTGGATTTATCATTGGCCATCACGGTTATATTTTTGGAATTCAAATAAGCAAACACCTTCGAATTGTCAAAGCTTTTAAACACAATAGAATCCAATTGCACGGGAGCCAAAGCCATAATGGATGATTCTCCTTTTGAAATCACCGTATTGAAAGTGGGCGTATAGCTGATGCGAATGCTCAATTTTTTGGCGCCCGTAATGGTTTTGTTGGTGCCAATGGTCAAATTGGTTCCGGTAACTTTCAAATCAATGGCGTCGTGCAGATTGTCGTCGGCTTCAATTTCTACGCCGTTTTTGTCGCCTTTAATCAAATATACTTCGAGGTTTTCACCCACTTCTATCGATTGGAATTCACCCACCTCTTTTTGGGTGATGGTTACAATTTTAGATCCTTTGATTTTTGCTTTTTCTTGTGCAACAGCTGTCAGATGAAGTCCTATTAGCGCCACAAGTAGAATATAATTTTTCATACGTAAATAATTTGATGCGGTAAAAGTAACAAATAGCGCGCAATCGGCCTTTACCTTACTGCAATAATGATGGGTTAGTTGTTCTTTTTGGCCTTGATCATTGCTTCGAGCAAGTCCCACATCTCATCGGGAATCGCTTCGAGCATATTAAATTGTCCAGCGCCTTTCAGCCATTCACCGCCATCAATCACGACCACTTCGCCGTTGATGTAGGCCGAGAAATCAGAGACCAAATAAGCGGCCAAGTTGGCCAATTCCTGATGATCACCTATACGCCCAACCGGAACTTTTTTGGTTACATCAAATTGTTTTCTCAACTCGCCAGGTAATAATCGGTCCATGGCTCCTTCGGTAGGAAAGGGGCCGGGTGCAATCGCGTTGGTGCGGATGCCGTATTTGGCCCATTCCACCGCTAAACTTTTGGTCATGGCCAATACGCCAGCTTTGGCTGTAGCACTCGGCACTACATAAGCCGATCCGGTAAAGGCATAGGTGGTCACAATATTTAATACCGCACAATTGGTTTGTTTGTGGTCGATCCAGTGTTTGCCAAAAGCCAAGGTGCAGTTTTTGCTGCCTTTCAAAACAATATCAATGATGGTGTCAAAAGCCGAAGCCGAGAGTCGTTCGGTGGGCGATATGAAATTGCCTGCCGCATTATTCACCAACACATCCACTCGTCCAAACGTTTTTAGTACTGAAGCCAACATCGCTTCCACTTGTTCGTAATGCCGCACATCACAGGCTAAAGCCAAACAATTTCCGCCGGTTTCGTTTTGCAATTCTTGCGCCGTTTGTTCTAGTTTTTCGAGGTTTCGGGAACTGATGGCCACTTTTGCGCCCAACTCCATAAAATACCGGGTCATCGCTTTTCCCAGGCCGCTTCCGCCGCCAGTGACCACAATTACTTTGTCGGCCAAGGCCCCGTCGCGTAACATCTTTGCTGAAAAATTCATGAAAATCATTTTTAGTGCGTCTAAGATACAGTTTTCTCCATACAACTGATGCCTTCTTCAAGGGCATTTATCCATGCGTTGTCGAGTTGGCATTGCATAAAAATTAGTATTTTTGGCGCCAAATATGCGTCAGATGTCAAAATCAACCTATACCATAGCCTTATTACAGCTCAACTTAAATGATGTAGCGGCCAACAATTTAGCCAAATGCATCCAATGGGTGCGCAAAGCAGCACAACAGGGAGCTGAAGTGATTTCGTTGCCCGAATTGTACAGCAGCCATTACTTTTGTCAAAGCGAAGACGTAGCCAATTTTGAGTTGGCCGAACCTTTATACAGCACTTCATTTATCGCATTTAGCGAATTGGCCAAAGAATTGGGCGTGGTGATTATCGTGCCGTTTTTTGAAAAACGCATGCCAGGCATTTACCACAACAGTGCCTATATTATTGATGCCGACGGAACTGAGGCCGGATTGTACCGCAAAATGCATATCCCAGACGATCCGCATTTTTACGAAAAATTCTATTTTACTCCTGGTGATATTGGATTCAAAACCTTTCCTACCCAAAAAGGAAAAATTGGCACCCTCATTTGTTGGGACCAATGGTATCCCGAAGCGGCACGACTTACTGCCCTTCAAGGTGCCGAAGTGTTGTTTTATCCCACCGCCATTGGTTGGCATCCGCTCGAAAAAGACGAATACGGCGTGAATCAGCACGGGGCTTGGATGAATGTGATGAAAGGCCACGCGGTAGCCAACGGTGTCTATGTAGCCGCAGCCAATCGCGTAGGATTAGAACAGTATATTCCTGGCACAGCCGGCATTCAATTTTGGGGATCTTCTTTTATTGCTGGACCTCAAGGTGAAATTTTGGCACAGGCTTCGCACGACCAAGAAGAAATTTTGATGGCCGAAGTGGATCTGAAATTACAAGAAAATGTGCGTCAAAATTGGCCATTTTTCCGTGATCGACGCATTGACGCTTATGGAGAGATCACCAAACGTGCCATAGACAACTAAGATGAGTACAACCCGCCGATTTCCCGCCGAGTTTGAAAAGCAAGCTGCTTTGTTGTTGTGTTTTCCGCACAACGGCAACGATTGGCCCGGCAAATACGAAGCCATACAATGGGCCTTTGTGGAGTACATTAAAAAAGTAACCACCTATCAACCGCTTATTTTAGTGGTGGCATCAGCCAAACTCCAAGCTAAAGTAACCCAATTGCTCGAAGCCGCACATGTAAATCTAGCCCAAGTTTCGTATGTTGTTCACAAAACCAACCGTTCTTGGATGCGCGATTCGGGTCCAATTATCGTAAAAAATGGCGCAAAATCCGAAGCCTTGAATTTTAATTTCAACGGTTGGGCCAAATACACCAACTACCAACTTGACAAACACGTTCCGCAGCAAATCAGTAGCTTTTTAAAACTGCCGCTCACCAAAGTATTATACAAAGGAAAGCCGGTGGTATTAGAAGGAGGCGCGCTCGAAGTGAACGGAAAAGGCACGCTCATTACCTCTGAAGAATGTTTGTTGCATCCCAGTATACAGGTACGCAATGCCCACTTTACCAAAGCCGATTACGAAGCGATTTTTCTCGACTATTTTGGAGTGACCAATGTGATTTGGTTGGGTGATGGCATAGTGGGCGACGACACCCACGGACACATTGACGATTTGTGCCGATTTGTAAACGAAGATACCGTAGTGACGGTAGTGGAATCGAATCCCAACGATCCCAATTTCAAACCCTTGCAAGACAATTTACAGCGGTTGCAACAATCCAAATTAGAAACCGGAAAAGCACCGAATATTGTGTGCTTGCCCATGCCCAAACCGATTTTATTTGAAGGCATTAGCTTGCCGGCCAGCTACGCTAATTTCATCATTTTAAATGGTTGTGTGTTGGTGCCTACTTTTAATGACGCCAACGATGTCAAAGCCTTGCAGATTTTGGCTGATTGTTTTCCTGATCGGGAAGTGATTGGCATTTCGGCCATTGATTTGATCTGGGGATTCGGCACTTTACACTGTTTGAGCCAGCAGATTCCAGCCTAAAATTCGATATTTTTAATGACGTCTTCGTACTCGAGAAAGAACAATTCGAGCGCGTGCATGTTTTCGTAAAAGAAGTCAAAAATGGTATCCCAGTTGTTTCGGTTGCCCACGGCGATGGGATGCAATTCTACCCAAATTCGACTAATTACTTTTCCGTTTTCTAAAGGATAATTGCGCTGAAACACCGCTTCGGGTAGATATTCTTCCGTCAAAATCGTTTTGAGTGCTTCCCATTGTTCAAAATAGGCCCAGCGTTTTTCGTTGGGTTTGGCTTCTATTTCTACACACACTTGCGCCTTGGTATTGTCTACAAAAAACTTGAGCGAAAGGTCTTTGATTTTGGTATCGTACAACAGCCATTTGCGCGGGTATTTTTGGGCAAAGGCCACCCAGAATTCTTGTTTCAGGCGTTGATTTTCGGCTTTTGAATACATACTTTTTTTGTGCGGCCGACTAAATGTGTTACTTTCGTTTTTCGGCTTTCAGCGGTCAAAAATACAAGTTAAATATGGAATTTTCGCGATTTATTTCTTTGCTTCCCCAGCTGCAAACCATCGAATTGCCGGGACTTTCGGCACAACTGTTGGCGGTTCCACCCGAGCGGGCTGCACTGATGGAAGCCTTAGATTTGACTGCGCTAAACCCTAAGAAAGCTGCCGTCACGATTTTGCTGTATCCTAAAAAGGAGCAAATGCAACTGGTACTCATTCAGCGCAATACTTATGCGGGCGTGCATTCGGCTCAAATTGCTTTTCCAGGCGGAAAAATAGAATCCACCGATGCACATGCTGCCGCTGCGGCTTTTCGGGAAACTGAAGAAGAAATAGGAGTGCCGGCCAAACAACTTACATTCGTTCGTTCCTTTACCGAATTGTACATTCCCCCCAGTAATTTTATGGTGTATCCGTTTTTGGCTTTTGCTGAAGAGTCTTTGCAGTTTTTACCCGATCCAAAAGAAGTTTCGCAAGTGATTGAAATTAGCCTACACGATTTTATTACGGCTTGTCCCATTCAGATACAAACGCGCGCAACATCCTATAATCCCGAGATTGAAGTGCCCTGTTTTATCATCCAAGGACACGAGGTCTGGGGTGCCACGGCCATGATTTTATGT